>NZ_CDHP01000035.1:0-43550 GCF_900002895.1 Ercella succinigenes
TGCTTTGCCGGAAGCCTATCGCAAACGACTGAGAACCAGTAACAGCATAGAACGACTCAACGAAGAGCTACGTCGTAGGGAACGCGTTATACGGATATTCCCCAATGATGACAGTCTTATCCGACTGATGGGAGCAGTTCTGATGGAGCACCATGAAAAATGGTTGACCGGCAAAAAGTATTTCATAATGGATCGCTACTTTGATGAGAGAGAAACAGCAAGAAAAGAAGCGTTAGCAGAACGAGCAGCATACCTGCATGTTGTCACCTGATTCATGCAGATACCGGAAGACAATTTACACCAACTTTTTGGACTTGACTCACAGCTTGTCTTAATAATGCTTTTTCATATCTATTATCAGATGCAGATTTATTTAGCATTTCTTTTGTCAAATATAAATATATAATACCAGGATTATAATGCCTAACTATTTGCAGTAAGGGACCCTCAAAATCATCCCTTACAGGGTCTGTTGTTCCTACTGGTGAAAACAAAATACTATTTACCATGATCAAGACCTCCCATACCTAGAGAAGTTTTTACACCAATGCCTGAAAACCTGGAAAAATTCAACAACAGCAAAGCAAGTCTTCTTAATGCATCTGGACCACTTATACTAAAAACAATATTCCCATAAAATCCTTTTAACCAAGCTGAATCTATACTATATGAAGCAGAAGATAATCGATAATCACGGATATGAACATAATTTGTCAAATGTTCTCTTACTTCTGGATCACTGATACCATAATCTTTTGAAAAAGCATCCCATCTTTGCATTAGACTGTTAATAATAAGGCTAGATGTTGGGAAAATGACATGTTTACCATTGCTTTTAAAAGTAGTTGGACTGGAAATTTCAAGTTTAAAACTACGATCCAATTCAGCACTTTTGAAAACACGATCAGTTAATTGCTGATAAGAAATCTTTTCTACACTTACTGGTTGACCTATTTCTAAATCCTGATTTTTTTGTTTTATGTGCCATTTATCGGGCATTTTTTTTACAATATTATCCTCAAATATAATAGACATTTTATCTGTTAAACAACAAAAAACCCAAAAACATTGACCATTGGCATCTTTTTTTATAAATTGAGAAAAAGGCTTAAGACCTTCAGAATGTAAATCAGTTGCTATATCTGGAGGCAAATATTGCATTAATGCTCCATGTAAAAGTGAACCCCAAAATTGATTTATACTATTTGATCCATTTGTTTTAAGTGGCAATTCATATCTTGCTAACATTCTAATTCACCGTACTATTAATTTCTTTTATTGCACAAAGACCTAACTTATATCTTCCAGATTTTGATTTATCAACGTTTTCTATCCAAGTCGTTTTTATTGTTCTAGGCGAAGCTATTTTATCTTTATTAATATGTTTTCTTGGAAATTGTATTTCTAAAATTTTCTCAGCTAATTTATTTGCTTTTTTTTCATCTGGAGCAAGAGCGTACAAGAGACTTTTATTTTGGAATCCAGTACCACCACCTATTGTTATAACCTGATAATCTTTTATTGCTTTCGTAATTTTATAATCATACATGCCTGACTGATCATTTTTGTTGATATAATTAGTCAGTAATTTTTCATGTCTATCTAGCACATTCTTCCTATGTGTACTAAGAGCGTCCATAATAGAATCTGCTCCCTTAATGTGCTCAAGACCAACCATTTGCAAAAATGATAAATCAAGAGTTATAGAAAATTGTGTTTTAGTTCCTGGCTTAATACTTTCTCTCCAGAGAGAAATTTCCGAAACAGTGTTTTTTCCTGGAGGGACAATCAGATCATGTTTTTTAGAAATTATAACCGAATTCTTATTAAAAGGTAAACTGTCAGATACTCTTATTGCCCGAAAGGGATCTCCTAGGATGTCAGTTAATTGTTTACCTTCAGCATTCAATGCCTTTTTAAATAAAATATCCATTAACTTCTGTTCGATATCTTTAGAAATAAAATCTAGATCTTTTTTTCTAAAAATATCATTTAATATCTTATTTTCATATTCATGCCAAAGTTTATTTAGTTTTAATTCAAAAGATATATCCTCTACTCGCTTTTTTGCGATCATATCAGTGATAATAGCCGATCTTATTGCACCTTTTATTGAGCTACCTGGTATATAAGGCTGTAAAAAAACATCTTTAACATGTTTAGCTATTTCATTTAATGTATTACCGCCAGCGCTTTCTAGATCAATAACAGTTAAAAAAGTATTTTTACATGCTATAAATGGATCATTTATTTTGTTTCTTCTCAACCACTGGAAATTATCAAAATTTTTACTATTGCTAGCAAGTGAACTAATATAATTTTCAAGTATATTTCTCTCTCTAAGCCAACTCATCCATTTACTCTGATCAAGTATCGCAGCTCTTTTTTTCTGATAATCATAAATAAAATCTGTTTTAGCATATTTATCTGAGCTGCCAACATGAACAGGTGTCATTACATAAAATTCCATGTCAAATGAATTTAATTTTACAAAATTATTCATAATTTCAACCCCAAATTAAAAGCTTTTGCCAATCTGTAGACAGGGTGCATCCCTCCATAAGAAAGGTTCAGCAAAAGACCATCCAAAGGTTTAGAAAAACAGGAACCTTCTTTTAACAAAATGCAGTTTTTACGTTTAAGAGGATTACCATTTTCAGCATTGCAAAAAAATTCGGATGAAGTAAATCCACTACTTTTTTTCAGCAAAAACTTGCTTTCAGAGTCACTTATAACATTAATATCATCAATGTTAGGAGATACAACTGATAATAACATATAATAATCAGCTTCAGAATCGTTTAACATTCTTTCAAGTGCTCTACTACTTGCAGAATGGTTAATCTTTTCATCCCAAACAATAAACTTACCCAGACCACTTGAAACCTTTCCACCAATTCCACTAATACCAATACATTCTATGACACGTAGGAAGTTTTCAAAAATTTCAGAATTATTAATACTAACTATAAAATAAAGACCAGAAATATACTTCGGCTCATTAGCGTTACCTTGTTTCTTTTTTTCATCTAAAAATTTAAATGCCGAAACTATATAAGGCATAGGTTCTGAATCTGTTCTGGTATAAACTCTATCAAAAACAACTTCAGAACCAAAGCCTATTTGATAATCTTCTAAATCTCCTTCAGAACTTTTAACAAAATTCAGATAATCAACCATGTTGCCAGCTTCAATCCAATTTATTTTCTTTAACTTTTTCTTAATTTGTGTGCCACTACTAACCTTTGATTTACCAGCTAACAAGGGACGAGGAACAAAGTATCTAAAACTGTCAAAATTATTAATTTCCTGTTGCCACGGCATTAAGCTAGAAATATTAATTTGATTTGATTCAATTTCTTCAATCAGGTTATTCAATGAAGATAATCCATATAATTTAATCCACTCAGTACAAACAGCAGAAAACAAAGTATCAGAAGAAGCAGTCATTACCGAACTATCTAATCCTGATGCCCCTTTACCATCACCAAATCTAACAGGGGTTTCAAACTCGAGCCTGAGCAAATGATAATCAGGCTTGTATTGCACTGTTCAGCACCTCCACAGCTTTTTGTACATCTTGTTTATTAATGGTATTTAACTTGTCTTCTATATCTATATCTGAAAACTCTATTCTACCATTGCCACGAGAACCACCTTGACCTATATAATCTAATTGAAGTAGTAACAATCCTTTACCTAGAGTCTGCATATCTTCTACAAATTCTTCCATACTTTCAACTGTATAAGTCAATTTAAATTCAAAAACAGAACCCGCAGGTACTCTTTCTAATTGTCTAGGATTTGCAACCGAAGTTAGTCTATTTATAGTATTTTCAAATTTTATCTCAGTCAAATATAGGTCAGTGTCTGCTGCATCTAAGACTTCTATACAATCTTCAGACATAAATAAATCAAAAAATTGAAGTCTTGATCTACGTATAGTTTTACCTCCAAGACCAAAAAGTCTTGAAATATTTTCACTTTCTTCTTCTATTTTAGGTACCCACGGTTTATCTGTTTCAGTAGCAGCAAGAAGGTTTCTCATTTTGCCTTTAACAGAACTACCTGGTATTATCGGCTGATGAGTAATAGGATCACGAATTACAATACTATCAACAGCTCCAATTGGAGAAAAATCACCTGATGTTCCAATATGCAAACCTGACTTAAGTGTTAGATTACCTGTTATAGATATTTTCCCTTTTATTGTAGGTGTTTTCTGATCCATTGTGTATGTCTCCCTTCACTATCTATCATTACCAGCAAATTTTCTGTAAGCTACTATAGACTCAAGCAATTTATAAAAACAGTTAAATTTTTCTTTATTATCACCTATATTCTTTATTATCAAAGGTAAATCAATAACAGTTTGAGAAAGACCGATTTTAATGTTTGTATCTCTTCCCATTTGATATACAAGTTTAAGCCGTAAATATTGGATCTCATCTTGTAGTTCTTTGCTTAATTTCTTTGTATTTGCTGCCTTACGGTCTATTTTGTTTTTAACAACTGCAGCAGAAGAAAGAACCTTTCTTAACTGAGAAGTAGTAAAACCTCTTTTAGGATCCATATTATCTACTAATAATTTGCCAACTTCTACTGGATCATAATCTTTGCTTCCATCAATTAAAACCTTATTCATAGGATTATTCTCCTTCCCCTCTAATAGCATAGACACACAACATTATTGCAGTTTTTAATTCTTTCCTAGAAAATTTATCTGTTGTCCAGTTATAAATATTATTTCGCAAATCAATATAATCCTGTTGATCTGCTGGTGGAGAGTTTAAGGGAGGCTCACGTCTTGCCAGAAGGTACGCAAGTCTAGCAAGTGATATTTTTTTGCCTTCCTCTGCACTAATAATAAGATCAAACAATTTATAGAGAAAAGATTTACTAGTCGAGTAATCTTGTTTATCCGATGAAGTTAAATCATGTTTAATAGATTTCATAAGAAAATCTCTTTTAGGTAAAACTCCCTCGCTAAAATTCTTCCACGAATGTATGTGATCACAAAGTTCAGTACCTTCTATGTTTTGCATTCCAAAAAGTGCAATTTGATCTTTTTTCCCAGTTTTGGCAGCAGCTTCTAATTGACCTGTTAAATCAGCCATTCTAAAGATCGGATAATTATGTCTGAAAAATCCAATACCTGCAGAAAATGATAGTTTGTCGGCAGTAAAATCTCTAAAGGCAGATCTTAAATCTAAAGCAAATTCAATAATTTCATCCCAAGCTCCAACAGCGAAAATATCATCACCGCCAGCATAAACTAATACCATGCTTCGCTTTCTTGCCGCCGCTATGTGATTAATGCTATTTTTGAAAAACCTGGATAAGCTTCTAGATAATGTTGCGTATCTTCCCAGTGTTTCATATTTTGATTTATCTGAACTATCTCCTCTAAACCCTTTGGCAAAAACATCTCCAAGGTTATCAACATCAGCACGCATAACAGCTATGCGCTTAATTCCCAAATTATCACGAAAATCTATAAAATCCTTAAACTCAACGGAACCTTCAGGTTTATTTATACAGAAATTATAATCACCTACCCAAAGGTTATTAGAAGCCTCCAATCCACTCCCTCTGTAATTTTTTGAATATATTCTTACGATATTTTCAGGATTGTTTTTTTGTTTTTTTCTAACTTGATCTGGTGTTGAAATATTAAGCCAAAAAGTTTTTTCATATCCTGGAAGAGGTAAAATAGTTCCGTTTTGTGGTCTCTCTTTTTCAACAACAAATGCCATTCTAGAATTTTTATTTTTATTTACAATCGTGGAACCTAAATCTATTAAACCACTACAAAAGATACAGACATTATTATTAACAAAATTAAAATCTGCCTTTTCAACACTAGTACTTATCATTTGCTCTGATTTACCACAAATACTGCATTCTCTATCCCCATGTTCTGGAATAACAGGTTTAAAAATATTTGCAAGTTGTTTTGAACTATATCGATGTAGCTTTTGAGCAGATAATTGCTGTGACACTTCTCTAAAAACATCAGACATATGAACACTCTGACAATTTTTATCAAACATAAAATGAGCAGGAGATGCTTCTGACCAAGCAATACCTAAATACAGATCAATTCCAAAATTATCCAACAACCATTGATTAAAAATATTTAAAGAAGAATCTAGAGTGTCTCTAGATTTTTTTGTGTTCGGTACTAGCATATAAAAGCCGCCACCACCAGAGTAAATTAAATTTGAACGACTAAGATCTAATTTAAACAAAATTTCATTAGCTATTTGCTCCAATATCAATTCCAAATAAAATGATCTGCCACGAAGTGATTTTAGTGCATTCTTAGAACTTATTGTATAAATAAAATCTTGTATTCCTGACAAATCAGCATGAACAAGCAAAAATAATTTCTCAGACCTGAATTTTTTAACATCATTAAAACACAATTTTTTATAATCAGAGATGTTTTTTTCTTCACAATAATCTATGATACATGAAGAAACTGCTGAAGTTAAAGTGCAATGATCAAATAAAGAAATATCTGTTACCTGATTGGTATCAGTACTAGAAGGAATATACGAAAAATATCCCTCTAGCAAGTTATACAGAGAATTCATATATCCATTATCGTACCAGTCAATTCCTGTTAAATTATTCTTCAAAGAATTCCAAATTTCAACATAATTTGAAGAATAAGCTTTTAAATCACCCGAAAAATCAGGAGGTGTATATGTAGTTTCTTCATGCATACCATAAATAAGTGGATACTCTGATTTTGTATCTTTATCTAATCTTTCCGTTCTAACAATATTGAATATATTATCAAGGCATTTTGTCTGCGAAAATCTAACACCTGAGTAATCAACATCGTCACCTTCCGCAGGTCTATCTCTACGATCCATTCCTGCAGCTATATTATCTGCTTCACAAACAATCCAAGCTATATGATTATTATCTATATCTGAATTCTCTAACTCTCTAATATGATGGTATCTTATTGCTTCAATAACCTCTTTAGAATCACACCAAGAATCCATTATTTTTTTTAGTTGCATAGAACCAGCCTGAGAATGATTTTGCTTTTTCTCTGACAATCCGCTTCTTAAAACTACTTTACCGATATCATGAAGCATGGAAGCATAGTAAATCTGTTTTCTGATTCCTTCCATTGAATGTACCTTCCTAATTCTGATATTTTGTAGCAATTTTGATTATACCAATACATATAGTTATTTTAAATTGTTTTTTTTCTCGCATTTTAAAACACAAAAAAACAAAAGCAATTATTTAATACAAGAATTCGCAAAAATAATAATTATATACTTATATTGCAGAAAAAACTTGTTTGTAAAAAACAAGCATCATTTTTTGTTCAATATGTCAAGAGACATTTATAGCGGCTAAAATGTCGTTTCCGTCCCCTGTCGGGGAAAGATGTTTCTAATGGTTGACGTCAGAGTCAGCCCAGCTATCAATGACAAACGGGGTTTCCGTCCCCTGTCGGGGAAAGATGTTTCTAATCATTGAAAGGGGTGTTATAAATGATAAAATTTAAAGTTTCCGTCCCCTGTCGGGGAAAGATGTTTCTAATAAACAACAGCCGCTCTTTATGATGGTGGCTGGAGATGGTTTCCGTCCCCTGTCGGGGAAAGATGTTTCTAATTCTTGGAGCATTACGCTCCAAAAAATCCGGCTTGGAAAAAGGTTTCCGTCCCCTGTCGGGGAAAGATGTTTCTAATTCAGAGTAAAATTCTCCGTTCCAGTTGTCTTGACTGGTTTCCGTCCCCTGTCGGGGAAAGATGTTTCTAATTTACTAGATCAGCTTATACAGCTAAATCAGGGAGGTTTCCGTCCCCTGTCGGGGAAAGATGTTTCTAATGCAGAAAGGAAGGTTATCATGATAACCGAAAGAGCAGTTTCCGTCCCCTGTCGGGGAAAGATGTTTCTAATCAATACTATTGTCGCTCTTGTAAACACTGAAACAAAGTTTCCGTCCCCTGTCGGGGAAAGATGTTTCTAATTGATTCTCATGGTTTATGTAATATCTGTAGATGGAAAGTTTCCGTCCCCTGTCGGGGAAAGATGTTTCTAATTTATTGAGCTTGGAAAATGGTCAAAAACAACAAGCAAACAGTTTCCGTCCCCTGTCGGGGAAAGATGTTTCTAATTAAACATAAAAGAGAGGTATTTAAAATGAAAATTGAAAGTTTCCGTCCCCTGTCGGGGAAAGATGTTTCTAATGGTAACCAAATAATAGCGTTTACTGACGGAGAATCAGGTTTCCGTCCCCTGTCGGGGAAAGATGTTTCTAATTGATCGTAAACGTGACTAACGCCAAAGCAATCAGCAAAGTTTCCGTCCCCTGTCGGGGAAAGATGTTTCTAATTGTCACAGATAGAAGCAAAAGAAATGACCAGCCGCCGAGTTTCCGTCCCCTATCGGGGAAAGATGTTTCTAATATGGCAGAATTGAGTGGAGGAAAATTTGAAGATGTTGTTTCCGTCCCCTGTCGGGGAAAGATGTTTCTAATGGTAACCAAATAATAGCGTTTACTGACGGAGAATCAGGTTTCCGTCCCCTGTCGGGGAAAGATGTTTCTAATTGGAAGTCCCCAAACAAGGGGCAAACTGCCGGAACATGGTTTCCGTCCCCTGTCGGGGAAAGATGTTTCTAATAATAGCTGGAATTTTGCGTTGCCCCATGTTTCAACCTTGTTTCCGTCCCCTGTCGGGGAAAGATGTTTCTAATTAATTTGAAGTTGCGTTATTGGGATCGTGCATCAGGGTTTCCGTCCCCTGTCGGGGAAAGATGTTTCTAATCGGGGTCGTTTAGCAAGTCCAACTATTAGTTGGAGTTGCCCGTTTCCGTCCCCTGTCGGGGAAAGATGTTTCTAATTTCTCTTTTAGGGTCTCCCAACCCCTGGGCTGTTCCGTTTCCGTCCCCTGTCGGGGAAAGATGTTTCTAATTTTTTTATGAAAGTTAAAATGAATAAGGCAGAGTTACTAAAAGTTTCCGTCCCCTGTCGGGGAAAGATGTTTCTAATGGATATAAAAATCCTGTTAACATCGACGGAATGGTAGTTTCCGTCCCCTGTCGGGGAAAGATGTTTCTAATAATCTATGAATCTCGTATTAACCGAGGTGAAGCGAAGGTGTTTCCGTCCCCTGTCGGGGAAAGATGTTTCTAATAGGCGAAAGGATGGATTGAAGAGTGCGATACGCCTAAAAAGTTTCCGTCCCCTGTCGGGGAAAGATGTTTCTAATGAAAAAATACGTCCACTTAAGAAGAGTGGGCGATAGAGTTTCCGTCCCCTGTCGGGGAAAGATGTTTCTAATAAACTTCTAAATGGATATTAAAAGGTCATGCAGAAGATAGGGTTTCCGTCCCCTGTCGGGGAAAGATGTTTCTAATCCGAGTGGGTTGACATGAAAATGTCAACCTTCGTGAAGTTTCCGTCCCCTGTCGGGGAAAGATGTTTCTAATTTGTTTCCGGAGAATTCTTGCCATTCTCCGATTACTCCGGTTTCCGTCCCCTGTCGGGGAAAGATGTTTCTAATGAACAAGGCAGAGTTACTAAAAAAAGGATATCTGGCACAAGTTTCCGTCCCCTGTCGGGGAAAGATGTTTCTAATCTGGACAAAAGAAGATGGAAACTGGGTTGTAGCAGGAAGTTTCCGTCCCCTGTCGGGGAAAGATGTTTCTAATAGCAAATCCCTTATACGGCAAGAAAAAAAGCTCTTGCTAGTTTCCGTCCCCTGTCGGGGAAAGATGTTTCTAATTAATCTGCTGGCAGACGTAAAGGCAGACGTAAAGGCAGTTTCCGTCCCCTGTCGGGGAAAGATGTTTCTAATTCTCCGGGAACAAGGCCAACGACATTGAGCCGGTTTAGTTTCCGTCCCCTGTCGGGGAAAGATGTTTCTAATCCAAAAAAACCGGGTTGGAAGAGACCCAATCAGGGGCGTTTCCGTCCCCTGTCGGGGAAAGATGTTTCTAATAAGCCTACATGACGTGGGCGTCATTCGGTCAAGTTGTGGGTTTCCGTCCCCTGTCGGGGAAAGATGTTTCTAATCTGTAAGGATCGTCCTTGCCTTTGTTTGGTTCTGGGTTTCCGTCCCCTGTCGGGGAAAGATGTTTCTAATTGAATAAAAATAACATAATTTATAACAGTTCAGAGTTTCCGTCCCCTGTCGGGGAAAGATGTTTCTAATATGCATAGGCAAGGAGGTTGTATGAACAATGGTGAGATCATAGTTTCCGTCCCCTGTCGGGGAAAGATGTTTCTAATTTAAAATCTACCTTTGGTTGAGCATCTCTATAAGGTGTTTCCGTCCCCTGTCGGGGAAAGATGTTTCTAATCAGATAAGGAGGGAGTTATAATATGACAATAAGGTTTCCGTCCCCTGTCGGGGAAAGATGTTTCCGTCCCCTGTCGGGGAAAGATGTTTCTAATTATTTGAAACAGATGATTTTATAACTATACGCAATCAAGGGTTTCCGTCCCCTGTCGGGGAAAGATGTTTCTAATTGAATATCATCAGTATAAACAATTTTTTTAGATTCATGTTTCCGTCCCCTGTCGGGGAAAGATGTTTCTAATGAAAGAGCAAGTGTTTTATACGATGGCGGCTGGAGAGGTTTCCGTCCCCTGTCGGGGAAAGATGTTTCTAATGAAAGAGCAAGTGTTTTATACGATGGCGGCTGGAGAGGTTTCCGTCCCCTGTCGGGGAAAGATGTTTCTAATAAAGCGAGAAAACCATGATAAAAAAATTAGATGTGTTTCCGTCCCCTGTCGGGGAAAGATGTTTCTAATCAGAAAAAGCCAGTAAATGTCTACATCATTACATCAGAGTCAGTTTCCGTCCCCTGTCGGGGAAAGATGTTTCTAATGCAAGAACAAACGCCGGTAAATCTATTATATCAATGTTTCCGTCCCCTGTCGGGGAAAGATGTTTCTAATTGGTGATGGCACTGGTTTTTGCCCTCACGAAATAGAGAGTTTCCGTCCCCTGTCGGGGAAAGATGTTTCTAATAGACAGAGCTTGTTTTTATTGCTTTAGTGGTGATGGCAGTTTCCGTCCCCTGTCGGGGAAAGATGTTTCTAATGAGTACACTGAACGAGCCAATGATATGCTTAATATAAAGTTTCCGTCCCCTGTCGGGGAAAGATGTTTCTAATAAAAAGTTAAGATTTAACCAACATAGTTGGGAAGATGGTATGTTTCCGTCCCCTGTCGGGGAAAGATGTTTCTAATTTAAAGAAGATTTGTCTGACGGAACTTTGAAACTTTCGTTTCCGTCCCCTGTCGGGGAAAGATGTTTCTAATATGAAACAATAGATGCTTTTGTAAAAAAAGAAGTTAGTTTCCGTCCCCTGTCGGGGAAAGATGTTTCTAATGCAACAAATACAGTAATTGTAAACAATATCATATCAAGTCGTTTCCGTCCCCTGTCGGGGAAAGATGTTTCTAATAAGATCTTTGTGGATCATATGCAACTCTAGGATCATCAGTTTCCGTCCCCTGTCGGGGAAAGATGTTTCTAATATTAAATGCACCACTTCAATTAACGATATTTCTTCAGTTTCCGTCCCCTGTCGGGGAAAGATGTTTCTAATTTGAAAAATTACCTAATGTTACAATATTTTTATCTTCGGTTTCCGTCCCCTGTCGGGGAAAGATGTTTCTAATTTATAAAAAACAATCGAGTATATCAAGCACGGCGGTAGTTTCCGTCCCCTGTCGGGGAAAGATGTTTCTAATAGCATACCTTTAAGACGTCCTGATTGCAACACTTCTGAAATGCAATTTGCGCGTTCGTTTAAATAAAACTTTAATATACATTTATTTCACCTCAAAAAACTCTGTAATCACCTTATATCAGCAATCTGCGTTCATAAGCACAAATCGTACTTTAGAACCATATTATTAATCTTTTAACTATCTTCATTACATTATTATATAAAAAAGTATATCATACACTAGATAAATTCCATTAATTCATTATTAATTTTCTTATCTTTATCCTTTAATGATTACAAGCATATTCTGAATAACACTTTATATCAAAAATATAATGTCCTTCAATTTTCATCAAATCCCCAGTATCAACCTAACTTTCCATAAGATACTTGGTTTTGTCTTGATTCTATGGTCAAACATGCGGCTGAAAACCGCCCAAACAGTTTGCCACTGCTGCTCAGTTAGCTGATGTTTGCTGTATAGGGCTTCGTTTATGTATATACAGGCCTGCTCAAGTTCGGCTTTTTCTATATACTTTTCTAGTGTTTCTGATAATTTAATTGCATAGGAATTCCAGGTTAATCCTTGTTCCCAGTCCAGCTTATGATATTTTGCTAATTTTATTATATATGGCAAAAGCTTGCTGATTCTTTGGGTAGCGTTTCCTTCTTGATTTATCCACCATTCCTGATTTTGTATTTGTTTGAATTTGGCAATTTTTCTGCTGATGATAATTATAGCGGCCAGAAGGGCAGCTATTAGCAGCAAAACAAGAAGCAGGATAATTATTTTGCCTGTTGTTACAAGTTCAGAAATTGTGTTTTTAATTCTGGTTTCTAGCTTGTCCTGTTCATCTGCTCCTGTCTGCTGATCTTCTGATTCAGTGTCATCTTCCGGATCGTTTTCATCTTTATTGTCTGGATCTTCATCTTCAGGATCGTCTTGTTCCGGGTCATCCTGATCCGGACTACCTGGCTCGTCTGGTGATAAATAGTTTTCTGCTGCGCTTCCTCCACCAGGTGTTGCGTCTATTGAAATCCAGCCAATACCATTAATATAAATTTCAGTCCAGGCATGCGCCTGGCGTCCGGTAATAATTCTTTGGTTTATGTTGCCTATATTATTTGAATTAATATCGGGACTTTCTGCTGAATCTTCGCCTGAACTGACATCTGAAGCTGCTTCTTCAGCATTGTTATCTTGATCTTGAAATGGTTCAGTACTGTCTTGTATAGATTCATTGTTTAGATTATTGTTTGGACCTGCGGGTACGGCATATCCTTCTACATATCTGGCGGGTATACCTGCCATTCTGCACATCATTGCCAGGGCGGTTCCAAAATAGACGCAGTAACCTTCACCTTGGTCAAGAAACCAGGTAACGAATTCACGGTCTGCCGGTGGTACTTCTACGTCAAGGGAGTAAGTATAATTATTGTAAAGATAGTTGCGTATTGCCATTGCTTTGTCGTATTGATTGGTTTGATCGTTGATTATTTCCTGAACGAGCATATCAAGCTGACCACCTGTCTGATATTCAGGCAAGTCAGGAATTTGCAGATAATTCATATCGACATTAACATTATTGGCGATTATTTCTTCTGGATTGAAGCCTTCACCTGACAAAACTGATGGATTTGTGTTTTCGTACCATGCTGCAAAATCTTGTTGGTTTATACTGATTCTTGTGCTGCTTACATTATAAGATTGCCCACTGGCAAAAGATCTCATGCGATATAAGGCTCCACCCATATTAAAAAAAAGTGCTTCATCAAATCTGGCAAAATCAAAAAATGTTTCTTCTGCTTCTGGTGGTAAAAAGGTTTCAAGTTCGGTTTGATGCATTTCTATGTCTGCCGGTTTGCCTGCCAGGAAAATAGAACGTATACCTATACTAACAGGGGATACCTGATAATATAAATCTTCACTATACCAGCCTTCTAACACTGGTATTTCTGAATTTTCTGAAATTTGTGCAGAATATGGCTCGAGAATTGTGCTTTCGTAAACCGGCATATCCTGATCAAAAACTTTTCTTTGTAAGTCATACCATAAAGGACTATCATAACGATAGTTTTCTTGCATAGGCATGCGATACCAGCTATAACCATTATAAATATCGCTAACAGCTCCTTTTAAGAGCATTGATTGTGGTGATCCAGTTATTGCCATAACAGGTTCATTGCTTAGCTGAACAGGACCACCCAACTGATTATTAATAGGGTAATAACCTGCTGAATTTATACTGAATTCTGGAGCCGGTTCAGTTGGAGTAATTCCCGGTATAACAAATAAAGATGCCAGATCTTCCAGCACATAAGGTCTTTTTGCTGTAACAAAGCTTTCAACAGGGATCATCGAACTAAGCAAACCGGCAATTATCACGGCACAGGCGGCCGGTATGGCGGCATATTTGAATATTCTTATTTGAATAGTGATTAATCGAGGCCTTATCTTACGTCCCCAATAAGGCTGCTTGATTGCCATGGCGATAATTACAAGGAGCATGGAACACAATAAAGCCGGTATAGGCGTAGATTTTCCTAATGACTGATGTGCTATTGTTAGACCTGCCGCTGCCAGAAACATCAGCCAAGGTTGGATTGTTCTTGCTATCAGCCAGTAGCAACCCATACTTATTAGCATTCCCAAAAGCAAACCAAGTACCGGTAAAGTTTCTACAGGGAAAACATTTGGTTGTGAAATCAGCCAATAAAAGGCTTCTTCCAACCAGAAAGCCGGATATTCAAAATAAAAATTAAATGCTACAACCACAGGCAGCTGCAAAAACCAGATTATAAGTCCAGAGATAAGTGCCGCACCTGCAAGGACAGCAACAGCCTGCCAGAACCATGTTGTCAGTAATAAGACTAGCAAAACGGCAGCCGAAGCTACAGCTTGCTCTATTAATCTAAACTCTATATCAGATAATACAAGCGTCATACTTGTTATTGATATGGCAAAAAGCCATGCAATAGTAAGTCTTATCATAATAGCTGGCAACTGCTTATAAACAGGGATT
This sequence comes from Ercella succinigenes, assembly GCF_900002895.1. Taxonomy (NCBI): domain Bacteria; kingdom Bacillati; phylum Bacillota; class Clostridia; order Eubacteriales; family Oscillospiraceae; genus Ercella; species Ercella succinigenes. The sequence goes on from NZ_CDHP01000035.1 coordinate 14,743, forward strand.
TTGGCCGCTTTTTTCTGCTCTTTTTTTAGTACTTTGGCTGCTGTTCTTTGCTCTTTTTTATCTGCCTTTGCAGCTGATTTTTGCTCTTTTTTTGCAATGTCTTTAGCCACTATATTTTGTTTTTGGTGGTCAACCTTCTTTGTCGTTTTTTTGCTGTTTCTTTTTATCACTGCTCAATTACCTGGACAATATGCCCCTGCACACCAAGATGAAGCAGCCTGTTCCATAATTGTTTTTGTTTTTCTTTGGTCTGTGTTTCAAAATTCTGTTCATACAAAGATTTATTTTTTTTGCTTTTCTTTGTGCCTGTTTTCCCAATTTCTTTTTGTTCGTTCTGCTCTTGTGGGACATTCAACCAAAGCAGCATAACCTTTTGTTTATTTCCTTGCAAGAAATTTTCCGTCCAGTTACTTATATTTTGATCGATCCGCCATGTTACCAGTACCAGCATGTCTATAGGCTGATGCTCAAGCCTGATAGTCAGGTGATCTGTCCATTTTTGGTTATTCCAGTTGAAATGGCTCATAGATTGTCTTATCAAATCAAATTGATCCATCCGGTCTGCCTGATCAAGCTGCCAATCATATTGTGTATCAAGCCATTTTATCTGTCTTTTGTTTTGTAAAAAAGCCCGCATTGCAGTTGCCGCTGTTTCTAAAAGCCAGTCAAGATGTTTTTCCGATGTCTTTTCTAAATGTGGATCTTGGGCATCAAGAGAAAAACAGATATATCTTTTTTTGGGGTCTTCATATTCTTTCACCATCCATGAATCAAGTCTGGCACTTAATTTCCAGTGGATTCTTTTCATAGAATCTCCGGCTTGATAATCTCTTATATTTGCCAAAGCATCAAGCTCGGAACTTACTTGTTTTTGCGCTGTCAGTCCTGGCAAAGGCCAGTTGTGGGGATCAGTCCAATCATTAACACCTTTCTGCCAGCCGGGAATAACATTTATTTCAGAAGCATAATTTCTCCACCATTTACTGCCATGTCTTGGCCAGTAGAAAAATCCAAAAACATCTCTTAATGCTAATCTATATATTCCTACTGGAAAAATACCGCAATGATATGCTTTACAGGCAAACTTGACATTATATTCGGATTTTGGTTTAAGCATGAAAGTTTTGCGTAATACCTGCTTTTCACCGTTTTCATTATGCCAGATGCAAAATGCCGAAACATAGGGGAAAAAATATTTTGAAGGATTTTTTATTTTCAGCTCAACCGAAGCTTCTTGTAACCTTTCTACTATAGGATCGGTAAAAAGTTGTTCGATTTGTATTTTGCTCCAGGCAGGTAAATAAAACAGAACTGCGAATAATGGCATCAGCAACAAAACCAGCAGAACAATAATAAGAGCCTCGAATCCTGTATAAACGATAACCCAATAAATTAATATGCAGGTGATAAGCCAGATAAGAAGTCTCCTGGTCATCATGGCTGTGGTACATTAACCATACGAACCAGATCGTACAATGCCATCTGTATCGTTCTTTGTCTTAATCTGCTCTCAGGTTTTAAGATCAGTCTATGTGAAACTACCGGTTCAAGCATTGCTTGAACATCGTCTGGTATTATATAATCTCTGCCCAACAAAAAAGCCTTACTTCTTGCAGCTAAAAGCAGCATCAATGAACCGCGTGGACTAAGACCAAGCTGCAAATCAGGATGATTTCTGCTTGCTTCAGCTAAAAGAGCAATATATCTTTTTACAGCATCGCTGCAATAAACTTCTTGAACTTTCTCCTGAAGCCATAAAATATCATTTGTATCTACAACAGTTTCCAGCTTTTCCAGAGGGGAGGCAGCAGAAAAACGACTGTATATTTCCATTTCTTCTTCTACAGATGGATATCCTAATGCTATTTTAAGCATAAATCTGTCCAACTGCGCTTCCGGTAAGGGATATGTACCGATTTGTTCAATCGGATTTTGTGTTGCTAGAACCATAAAAGGCTGAGGCAAAATATATGTACTTCCGTCAACAGATACTTGGTTCTCCTGCATGGCCTCAAGCAGACTTGATTGTGTTTTGGGAGATGTACGGTTGATTTCGTCTGCTAATATTAGTTGATTCATGATAAGACCACTGCGATATTCAAATTCTCCAGTTTTTTGATTATAGAGATTAAAGCCTGTAATATCCGATGGCATTACATCGGGAGTAAACTGGATTCTCTGAAAAGAAAGACCAAGTGTGCGTGACAATGCGGAAACAAGTGTTGTTTTACCTATTCCGGGAATATCCTCCAAAAGCACATGTCCTCTGGCCAAAAGTGCGATCATTACAAGATCAAGTGCTTCTGCCTTCCCTACCATAACCTTATTGATATTATTACGTATACGCTCTGTCAGCAATGCTATTTTCTGCTGCATAAATCCCCTCTCTTTAGTCGCCTTTATCAGACATTTTCGGCAATTGTGAAAATCAGCCGGCGTGAATCTTCCCAGCCAAGACAGGCATCTGTTATCGATTTGCCGTATACATGTTCGCCGACCTTTTGACATCCTTCTTCAATATAACTTTCTATCATAAGTCCTTTTACCAGGCTTCTTATATCTGCAGAAAGTTTACGGCTGTGTAAAACCTCTCTTGCAATTCTGTTTTGTTCCTTATATTTCTTATTTGAATTGGCATGATTAGTGTCGATTATACAGGCTGGATTCAAAAGCAGGCGTTCAGCATAAAGCTCATTTAATGTCTGCAGATCTTCATAATGATAATTGGGGATTGACTGTCCCTGATTATTAACTGCTCCTCTGAGGATAGTATGTGCCAGCTCATTACCTGTTGTCTTAACCTGCCAGCCCTGATATTTAAACACATGACCTGTTTGAGCTGCATAAACACTATTTAACATGACATTAAGATCGCCGCTGGTTGGATTTTTCATACCGGCAGGGATATCAATACCACTGACAGTAAGTCTATGTTGTTGATTTTCTACAGATCTGGCACCAATAGCTACATAGCTTAATAAATCTGCAAGATACGTATGATTTTCAGGATAAAGCATCTCATCTGCTGATGTCAGTCCGGTTTCGGCAAGAGATTTTAAATGCATTTGACGCAATGCTATTAATCCGGCAACCATATCCGGTTCTTTTTCTGGATCCGGCTGATGCATAATACCCTTATAGCCAGCTCCTGTAGTTCTAGGCTTATTTGTATATATTCTCGGTATAAGAATAAGTTTATCTGCAACTTCCTGCTGTACTTTTGCCAACCTATTAACATAATCCAGTACAGGGTCAGGATGATCTGCCGAGCAAGGCCCGATTATCAGCAGAAAACGATCTGACTTTCCTGTCAGAACATCACTTATTTCCTGATCTCTTTTTTGTTTTATTTTTGACATTTCCTGACTGATCGGATATTGTTTGATAATTTCTTCCGTAGTCGGGATACGTCTCATATACTCAAATCCCATTTTTTTGCTCCTTTTTCTACTATACTACCGTTCTACCATGGACTACCTTCTAACTTCTGTAAAAAACAGAAGTTAATACTTGTTTGGATTTACTAATGCTTTTCTACCGTTTTACTTTACCATCTTAAAATGATTCTTTTTTATTTGCACAGGACGATATTTTTTTATTACTTGCCGTATTTTTTCATTCTGAAACAAAACCTTTGTCTGTATAGGCTTTTGCTCAAGAGCAATTATCACCAGGCTCATTGTTTCGTTTATCTGCCAACCCTCCTGATAATGAAGCAGCAAAATTGTATTTGATTTTATGCTGCCGCTGCTACTTCGTCTTACATGCTCCCTGGCTGAAGATAAAGACTGACAACGCGTACTGCCCAAAATTGCACATATTTTACTGTCTGTTAACCCTCTGAACTGATCTGTTGTAAGAGGAAGTATGGATATAATTTTGCCAAGATTAAAAGCTTCGGTCAGGTTATCGCTTTCAAAAAGCATTTCCTCTTCGGTCAACATAAGCAGACCTTGCGTTTCCAAAGGTACAGCCAAGCCACCTAAATGCAAAACATTACTTCCCCATTTAGCTTGGCATTGGCGCATCCTGTGTTTTAATAAACGACGTCTTTGCAGATAGCGCCAGGCAATGACTGCTAAAGCAGCAAGACAGCCTAAACAGATTGCAGCTGAAAACCAAAGAGAAATCATATTACTCAGAGCTAATAAAACTGTTGATATAATTGTTATAATCAAAATAAAGATCATTGCTGCTCCTGCTTCGCTTTTGCTTGACGAAATTTAATCATTCAGACTGATATATATTTTAGCATATTTAAGAATTGAACTATTACAAAAGTATTAAATTAACAATCTCATATTGAAGTCTTGATGCTAACTGTTCATTTTTGAGAAAAAAGAATAAGGATAAATTTCAGGCAAGGATAATTCAAAACAAAGCCTTTTACCGGTGACGGGATGATCAAAATCAAGTTTTCTAGATAATAAGGCAATATTAGTCCCTTTTAAAATGTCGCCTTTGTCTGTATGTCCGTATTTGCGGTCATTCCATATAGGCATACCTGCATGAGAAAGCTGCACTCTTATCTGATGATGGCGGCCTGTAATAAGCTCTATTTCCAGCAATGCCGGGCTGATATTTTCTCCCGAATAGAAGGAGTCTTTATCTGCCTTTGCCAGATAGTGCCACTTTAGATGTGCAAACTTACTGCCTGAAGTTTTTTTAGTCACAACAGATGAAATATTTGTTTTACCATCTCTTAATAAATAATCTTTACACTCACCGGACTCTGCCGCAGGGGGAAATGTTGTAACTGCCAGATATTTTTTGCTGATTTTTCTGCTTTGACGCAGTTGATCAAATTTCGCCTGTATATTCCCGGCAAAAGCTATGATCATCAGTCCAGAAACTGGCTGATCAAGACGGTTTACGGGGAAAAGACTTTTTACCGGCTTGTTTAGCTGAGCAGAAAGAATATCCAGAACATTATTTTGTCCTGTTCTTGCCGGCTGACTGGCAATACCTGCCGGTTTATTTATTATGCAAAAATACTCATCACAATAGACTAGTTTAATTTCAATATTTTTCTGGTTTTTCTTAGAAAATGAAGAAAAACCGGCGTTTTGTTTATGTTCTTTCAATACAAACTCCAGCTTTCTTTTGTTTGCAAAATCAGGCTTGCAAGAAAAAAATATTAGTTAAACCAGACGATATTTTTTTAGCTTATTAGCATATTCTCTGGCGCCCGGAAACTGACTTTCCAGCAAAAGCCAAAAATCTTTTCCATGATTCATCTGGCTTAAATGTGTAAGTTCATGATACATCAGATAATCAAATAAATCATCCGGCAAAAACAATGCCATCAGATTTATGCTTATATTTCTTCTGGCGCTGCAGCTGCCCCATCTTGTCTTTTGTCTTCTGATCATTATCTGATTAGGATGTGGCCCTTGATAATGCTGCATAAAGTTTTCAATTCTCATAACCAGATTATTTTTATAAAACCTAAGTTTTTCAGATGGACATGCAGTCAGATCAGGCATTACGATTCTCGTTTTATTTGACTGCATTTTATCTTCCAGCCAGCTGCTTTTTTCCGTCAAGATTCTTTCTATTTCGCTGAGAGGATAATTATGGGGACAACGGACTTCTATCTGATTGTCGTGATGGACAATCAGAGAAACCGATTTGCGTCTGGATCTGGTTAATTTAAACTCTGGTAGCTTTGACACAATAAGTCCTTTCACAACATAAATTTAGTACTTATGGATAATAAGAATTAGTTCATAAAAACTTTGCTCTTAATCAGCTATTTATAAAATCCTTATTTAACTCCGTAACCTAGGTCAATACAAAGCTGTGCTCTTAGAGCATTTTTGCCACCTGAAGCTAGTTGTTGTCTAAGAAAGTCTGGATGACTGATCAAAAACTCCTTCAAATATCTCTCAGGATTGTCTGTAAAAGCGTCAATTTGTTGTTTTTGTTCTTCTGTCATTAGACCTGCTGATACAGCTCTGGTAAAAAGATTATTATCTATGGCAGTAAGAGCAATAAGCTTGGTTCCCTCTGCCGAAAGTGCTTGTTCGCCGCCTTGCTTTCGATCAACAATAACCAGTGTTCTGTCCATTGTTGCTCCCAAATCTTTTACAACCGGTATCCATGTTCTCAGATAACTTGAAGCCTGAGTTACAAGATCGGCAATATGCAATACTTTTTTGCCTTCAAGCTCTCCTTTTTTGCTCCAATTTGTCTTCTCAAAACCAGGCGTGCTAATCATACTGCGACCATCTTTAAGAATAGTAATATGCGGTTTTTTCAACAAGGCCGCTGCTGGAATCGAAAAGAAAAAATCTCTTCTTTCCCCGCCTGAAATATAGTCAAATTTCTCAACAGTAAGTCTGGTCAAAACCATATTCATCAAAGACCTGAATATCTCATTGGCTTCATACTGCTTCATAATTTTTGCCGACAGAGCAGCAGGCATATTAAGCGGATCATTTACGCCCTTTTCTATAGCAACAAGTAAATCCTCAGCAGCCTCCTGACTGCCATACAAAAAATGTGTATTTACATAATAAGGTCCCAGAGTACCCGATGTGTACCAAAACGGTTGTTCGGCAGGAGCAACTCTAATAGCACTGGTTTCAAATAGCCAACTCACAATATTATTCCCTGAAGTTATATTTCTATTCATACTCTTTCACCTCATATGCTTCTCAAATAATGTCTTTTTTACTATATAAAATCAATTTACTTCTCAATATTGTATCAAAAGCAATTATAACTTTATCTTGTCTAAAAAAAAGATTCCCATATCACCATTTTTGCAAAGAACCCGTCAATTCAGCGATTTCATCTATATTATGCTCATTTGCCCAATTAAAAATCTCTGATATGATGTCCTGACATGCTGTGGGCTTTACTAGATTTGCTGTGCCTATTTGTACGGCAGAAGCACCTGCAACCATCATCTCCAGAGCATCTTTGCCGTTCATGATTCCTCCCATGCCGACAACAGGAATATCTACTGCATTATAAACATCGTTGACCATTCTGATAGCGACAGGTTTAACGGCCGGACCGGATAAACCGCCGGTATTATTCTTTTGTACAGGTCTTCTGCTTTCAAGATCAATTGCCATCCCCAATAAAGTATTGATCAGACTGATGGCGTCGGCTCCTGATTTTTCGGCAGCAATTGCCATCTCGGCTATACTCGTTACATTGGGAGTGAGTTTTACCCATAAAGGTTTTTTGGTGATTTTTCTTACTGCTGATACTACTTCTTCTATCATAAAAGACTGACTGCCAAAGGCCATACAACCACCGGCAACATTAGGGCAAGAAAGATTAAGTTCTATTGCGTCTACATTTGTCTGATCAAGAAGCTTACTCATTTCCACATATTCTTCACTGGAATGTCCGGCAATATTTGCTATTACAGTACAGCCATATTCCAGCATATGAGGAAGCTCAGATTCAATAAAATATTTTATTCCGGGATTTTGCAAACCTACGCTATTTAACATTCCTGATGAACATTCCGCTACACGTGGAGCATCATTACCTTGTCTGGGATTAAATGTAAGTCCTTTGGAGCATATACCTCCAATAGCAGAAAGGTCAATTATATTTTCCATTTCTCTGCCAAAACCAAATGTGCCGGAAGCTGCTAGTACAGGATTTTGTAATTTAACTGTGCCTACATTAACTGATAAATCTACCATATAACCTCCCTGGCATCAAAAACAGGGCCTTCAACACAACAGCGTTTATGCTGCCACTGATCATCAGAGCCTGTTGATTGTTTGTCGGGATTTTTAGTCTTACAGACGCAGACCAAACAGATTCCTATGCCACATGCCATGCGTTCCTCCAGCGACACCTGACAGTCAACGCCTTCATTTGCTGCCATTTCAGCAGCCTGCTGCATCATGATTTTAGGACCACAGGCAGCAATAAGAGTTCTGGAAAGATCAGTCTGATTCTGTTTTAACACTTCCAGAACCTGTTTTAAAGCCAGACCGGCATGTCCTGCCACTTTCATATCACCTGCATCTGAAGCAAAACTAACAGCACAAGCAACCTGAGTGAATTCCTCGGTAAGAATACTTTCTTCTGCCGATCTATAGCCACAGACTGCTATTCCTTCAATATTTTTTTGCCGGCAATACTGCTGGACAAAAAACAACGGGAAAACACCTGTGCCGCCACCAATTGTAATTACACGATCATATTTGTCTAAATCAAATCCATGTCCAAGCGGCCCCAGAAGTGGAATTTTATCACCTGGCTGAAGCTGGGACAAAAAATATGTACCTTCACCTTGTATTCTTATACCTACAGCTATTTCACCGGCTTTTTTGTCAACAGACATAATACCAAAAGGTCTGCGTAAAAATTGATTGCAAGTCAGATTCACAAACTGCCCCGGTTTGGCAGAATCTGCTATTTCTTTACATTTTAGAGACAAAATTATATATGACATATTTGGCTGTTGTCTTCTGACAACCGTACTGATAAATTCAATTGTTTTAGCCAATAGAATCTCCTTCCATGTATTGCTGTTTTTTCCTGCTAAAATATTATCCTAATCTTTCTGATATATAGTTTACAACTATATATACTATTTCTTCAACATAGCATTATTCATCGGCAGCTCATTTAAAGGAAGCTTATTAAATCTTGTTTCTCTAACAATATCGGCAAAAGTAGATATTTCGTAGGTTGTAATATCTTTTGGACTAAGCTGCTTTTCAAGACATTCCGTTACTGCCACCAAAGTATCCAGCGATGTTATTGTTGCTGTACCATGCTCAGTTGCTCTTCTGCGCAACTTAAAGCCGTTAAACCCGCTCAATTGTCCGTTTGGACTTTCGGTGTTGATTAGTAATTTTACCTTATTACTATCTATCATATCAATCACATTTGGTTTGCCATCTTCAATTTTTCTTGCAATGCTGCAAGGTATGCCATGCTTGTTAAGATAGTTTGCAGTTCCACCTGTGCCATATAACTCATAACCAAGTTTAAATAATCTTTCTGCCAAAGGTACAAGATCAGGCTTATCACTATCATTTACAGTCATTAAGATGCCGGCTCCCGGTTCTGGAAAACGGAAATTAGAGGCCAGAATAGCTTTGAACATTGCTTCACTGTAGGTTGTTGACAATCCCAAAACCTCACCTGTACTTTTCATCTCAGGACCAAGGCTCGTATCTACATCATGCAGTTTTTCAAAAGAGAAAACCGGTGCCTTTATGGCGTATACTGCAGGATAGCGGGCATAAAGACCGGTGCCGAATTCAAAATCTTTCAGTTTAGCTCCGAGCATTATTTTAGTTGCCAGATCTACTATCGGTATCCCTGTCACCTTGCTTATATAGGGTACAGTTCTGGAAGAACGAGGATTAACCTCAATAATATATACCTCATCGTTAAAAAGAATAAACTGAATGTTTATTAATCCTATAACCTGCATTTCTTTGGCAAGACGCCTTGTATAATCGACTATAACATCGCGGATTTTGTCCGGTATATAAGCGGGAAAAATTGAGATTGAATCACCAGAATGAATACCTGCTCTTTCAAGATGCTCCATAATACCGGGAATAAGTATTTCTTCACCATCGGAAACAGCATCAACTTCCAGTTCTACGCCCATCAGATATTTATCTATCAGAATAGGATGTTCCTGCTCTACAAGATTAATTATACGCATATATTCAATCATGTCTTCATCACTATGTACTATCGCCATACCTTGACCACCTAAGACATAAGAAGGTCTTACCAAAACAGGATAACCAAGATTTTTTGCAGCTGTTAAAGCTTCATTAGTAGTCATGACTGTAGTTCCGGCAGGTCTTTTGATCTGACATTTTTCCAGAATCTGATCGAATCGTTCACGGTCTTCAGCAGCATCAACCATATCTGCTGAAGTTCCGAAAATAGGAACACCCATATCAGAAACCGCTTTTATAAGTTTAATTGCCGTCTGTCCTCCAAACTGACAGATACAGCCTTCCGGTTTCTCATTTTCAATAATTGCCCTTACATCATCTGGTGTTAGAGGTTCGAAATACAGTCTATCCGATGTGTCAAAATCTGTAGAAACTGTTTCTGGATTATTGTTGGCAATAATCGCCTCATAGCCCATTTCACGCAAAGCCCATACTGAATGAACAGAACAATAGTCAAACTCAATGCCCTGCCCTATCCTGATAGGTCCCGATCCAAAAACAAGCACTTTTTTCCTATCGGTAGGTTTAGCTTCGTTTTGCAAATCAGTTGTTGAATAAAAATAAGGAGTTACAGCATTATATTCACCGGCACATGTATCAACCATCTTGTATGTATGGACAAGACCGCAATTTTTACGCTCTTTCCTTATTTGCTTAGCAGGTATACCACTAAGTTTTGCTATCCAGGTATCACTAAATCCCATTTTGACCGCTTTAGTCAATAATTCATTATCAAGCTGCTTGTTTGCCATAAGCAGCTGCTCTGTTTTAACGATATTCAGTATTTTATACAGGAAAAATTTGTCTACCATTGTACGTTCGTAGATTTCATCAACTGCAAAACCACGACGTAAACCCTCAGCCAGGCTAAAAAGTCTCATATCATCAGCTGTGCATATACGCAGCCAGAGATCATCATCTGAAAGATCGCTCAATGAAGGAATATACATACCCTGCAGCCCAAGTTCCAGAGAACGTATAGCTTTAATCAGAGCTGATTCGACACTGTTGCCAATTGACATCACCTCACCGGTAGCTTTCATCTGAGTACCCAATGTACGTCTGGCTTTAACAAATTTATCAAATGGCCATTTAGGTATTTTCATTACCACATAATCAAGCGCAGGTTCAAAACAGGCAGAAGTTGTACCTGTAACTGCATTTGGTATTTCATAAAGAGAGTAACCAGCCGCAATTTTAGAAGCAACCTTGGCAATTGGATAGCCGGTTGCCTTTGATGCCAGTGCCGAGCTGCGCGACAAACGTGGGTTAACTTCAATTACAGCATATTCAGCAGTCGTAGGATGCTGGGCAAACTGTACATTACATCCTCCGACAATACCAAGTTCATGGACAATTTTCAAAGCTGATGTTCTCAACTTCTGATATTCCAGATCATGCAAAGTCTGTGCCGGAGCTATTACAATTGAATCACCTGTGTGAACGCCTACAGGATCAAGATTTTCCATGCTACAGATAGTTATGGCATTGCCCTCTGCATCTCTTACTGCTTCAAATTCTATTTCCTTCCAACCCGCAATACTGCGCTCAATCAGAACCTGATGGACGCGACTGGCGGCCAGTCCTGATTCGGCAAAAGCTTTGAGTTCTTCTATATTGGCTGCTATTCCTCCACCGGTACCGCCTAGTGTAAAAGCAGGTCTTACAATAACAGGATACCCTACTTCTTCGGCCAACTGTAGACACTGTTCAACTGTTTCTGCAGTTCCAGAAGGAATACAAGGTTCATTTATTTTCATCATGGTATCGCGAAAAGCTTCTCGGTCTTCACCACGGAATATACCAGCAGCCGAAGTTCCTAACAGTTTAATATTATGCTTGTCCAGAAAACCATTTTCAGAAAGCTCCATCGCAAAATTCAGACCGGTCTGACCGCCAAGAGTAGCCAGCAAAGCATCAACTTTTTCATCAAGCATTATTTTCTGAATAATATCTATCTGTAATGGTTCAAGATAGACCTTATCCGCCATATTACTGTCTGTCATAATGGTTGCAGGATTACTGTTGACTAATATTACTTTATAGCCCTCAGCCTTAAGAGCCTGACATGCCTGCGTACCAGCATAGTCAAATTCTGCAGCCTGACCTATGATAATAGGACCTGATCCAATCACCATTACACGACGAATATCAGTTCTTCTTGGCATAATTATTCTCCTTCCGCAACAAAAACAATTTGATTTTTGCCACTATAAACCAGCTAAACAAGGTATATGTATTTATTTCTATGCATTATGCTGTATACAATTTGTATAAATATTCGCGTTATCATATATTTATACACAACATCATCGTGGTATTATATAACAGATCAGGCTTTTTCTTCAAGTGCTTTTTGCAGTTGATTTCTCATTTGCATTGCTTCCTGTCTGCAGGCTAAATCGAAAGCCTCATGATCCATATTATGTTTTTTCCAAGCACACATCAGACTACGTGAGGCATTTACAATACCGCCTTTGCCATCAGCACCAAAACCTGCAACAGCGTCAGCGGCACTTCCTCCCTGTGCTCCATAGCCGGGAACCAATATAAAAGTTTGCGGCATACGATCTCTAAGTTGAGTTGCCTGTTCCGGCCAGGTTGCACCAACGACTGCACCAACTGAACTGTATTTACATTCACCTATCAGATCATCGCCCCAGGCAGAAACCTTGTCTGCCATCGCCTCATATACTTTTCTGCCATCAGCCAGTTCCAGATCCTGCAAATCTCCTGCCGAAGGATTTGATGTTCTGACAAGAATAAATACACCCTTGCCATTATCTCGGCACTGTTGCAAAAACGGCTCTATACCATCTATACCCAGATAAGCATTAAGAGTAATGCAATCAGCATCGAGAAAGCCAATCTCCGTATTATCTATCAAAGTTGTTTTACCCAAAATGGCTTTGGCATAAGCTTGTGCAGTTGAGCCAATATCATTCCTTTTGCTATCTGCAATAACCAGCATGCCTTTCTTTTTTGCATAAGAAATAGTCTGTTTTAATGCTTCCCATCCATGAACACCATATTGCTCATAATAAGCAAACTGCGGCTTAACTGCCGGTACTATATCAGCAACGGCATCAATAAGACGTTTGTTAAACTCAAAAATTGCCAGACCTGAAGCCATTGCCGCATCATCACACTGCTCTTTGAAAAAATCAAGCAATTGCTGAGGAATATAATCCAGCACAGGATCCAGCCCCATAACTGTAGGATTTTTTGTCAGATCGATTTTTGCCTGCAACCTGTCAGCAAAATTAATAGGTTTCTTATTCATTTTATTATCTGAATCTCCAACCATATTTACGTTATTGTCTATATTAGTCATTAGTTTTCTCCTTAGCATCATACCTGATAATTCCATCTTGTATTGTCATAACAACCTGTCCGTAAAGCTCATATCCATGATAAGGCGTATTCTTTGCTTTGCCTGCCATCTTGTCTTTATCAAAGATAAAAGCATTTTCCAGATCAGTTATTGTGAGATCGGCGGCAAAACCGTTTGCCAAACTTCCTGCTTTAAGTGAAAACAAATCTGCCGGTGCAGTTGTCATCTTACTGATCATATCGCTTATGCCAAGCAGACCTGTTTTTACCAACCAGGTATAGGAAAGTGCAAAAGCAGTCTCAAAGCCAACTATGCCATTATTTGCCAATCCAAATTCCAGATTTTTCTCATCCTCATGATGAGGAGCATGATCTGTGGCAATCATATCTATTGTGCCATCGGCAAGACCTGCGATAATGGCCAGTCTGTCTTCTTCTGTTCGCAAAGGCGGATTCATTTTAGCCATAGTATTGAATCCCCGGCAAGCTTCTTCTGTCAGCGTAAAGTAATGCGGACAGGTCTCACAAGTGACTTTTACACCTCTTGCTTTTGCCTGACGAACCATATCTATACTGCGAGCAGTACTAAGATGAGCAAGATGAATTGGCAGGTCAAGGTATTCTGCCAGTATTATATCTCTAGATACCATAATTTCTTCAGCAGCTGCAGGGATTCCCTTTAAGCCAAGCTCTAAACTAACAATACCTTCGTTCATACTGCCTGCGGCCAGGCTCATTTCTTCACAATGAGATATTACCGGCATCTTAAATTGTGAAGCATACTGCATGGCTTTTTTCATTAGATCGGAACTTTCAACAGGATGCCCGTCATCAGAAACAGCAACGATACCAGATTGTGCCATCAGGCCGATTTCAGCAAGCTCTTTACCTTTCTGTCCTTTACTGACAGCACCTATTGGAACAACACGGCAAAAACCTTCTTCTTGTGCTTTTTTAACAATAAACTCGACAATTGCTGCATTATCACAAACAGGTTGAGTGTTTGGCATGCAGGCAACGGTCGTAAAACCACCCTTGGCAGCACTTTTGGTTCCGCTTACTATATCTTCACGATATTCGAAGCCCGGTTCACGCAAGTGACAATGAGCATCAATCAGCCCTGGCATCACAAGTTTACCAATTGCATCAATTATCCGATCCGGCTCTGCTTCTAAACTCTCAACAAACACATTATCCTTAATAAATAAATCTTTTACTTCATCGATACCTGTAGACGGATCAACAACACGCCCACCCTTTATGCATAATGTCATCCCTGATTCCTCCTTGAAGCGAGCAGATAAAGTACAGCCATTCTTACAGCTACACCATTTGTTACCTGCTCATTTATTACCGATTGTGGTGATTCATAAACAGCCGTTGGCATCTCAACCCCATGATTACAAGGCCCTGGATGCATCAGCAGAGCATCTTTTTTGGCTAAAGCAAGAGTGGCCTTATCAATTGCAAAGAATTTTGCATATTCGCTAATAGAAGGAAAAAGTCCGCTGCTTTGTCTTTCCAGTTGTACTCTAAGCCCCATAACAATGTCAGCATCTCTGACCGCATCCTGGACAGTAGGACACCAGATCGCCGGTGTTTTTTCCAGTTTCAGCGGAGTCATGGTTGCAGGACCTGCCAGATGAACCTTTGCACCCATTTTTGTCAGACCCCATAAATTACTGCGGGCAACTCTACTATGCAGCAAATCACCAACGATAGCTACTTTAAGACCTTCAAGATTGCCCTTGTGCTGGCGCATTGTCAGCATATCAAGTAAAGCCTGTGTCGGATGCTCATTCATACCATCACCGGCATTGACGATTGAAGCATTGAGCAAAGGAGCCAGCATATGCGGAGCTCCACTTTGCTGATGACGCATGATTATTATGTCTGTCGCCATACTATCAATTGTTCTGGCTGTATCAATCAAAGATTCTCCTTTTTTTATGCTGCTGCCAGACGCAGATATGTTTGCCGAAGATGCTCCCATAAACTTAGAAGCCATTTCAAAAGACAAACGCGTTCTCGTACTGTTTTCATAAAAAAGCGTAACAACTGATTTCCCCTGCAAATGTGCCGTTTTTTTACTGTTTGCTGACAATACCAATTTCATAGTATCGGCAGTATCCAGTATCAGTTTAATCTCCTGACTCGATAATTCCTTCATACCGAGCAAGTCTTTGCTTTGAAGCTGCATATTCAATTCCCTTTCTCAGTTAATTCACCCAGAACAACACTGTCCTGATCATCTATTTCCTTTATATTTACCTGAATAACCTCATTACTGGCAGTAGGCACATTTTTACCAATGTAATCTGCCCGGAGCGGTAGTTCTCTATGACCACGATCAATAAGGATAGCAAGCTGAATAAGTTTAGGACGTCCAAGATCAAACAAAGCCTCAATTGCAGCTCTGCATGTCCTCCCTGTAAAAAGAACATCATCCACCAGTACGATTTTTTTATCCTGAACAGAAAAAGGCATGTCGGTACCGTTAATAACCGGATGCTCGGCAAGCAAGCTAAGATCATCACGGTAAAAGGTTATGTCAAGAATACCAACCTCAGGCCTTACACCTTCAATCAAAGCAATTTTATCAGCAATTCTTTCTGCAAGAGGAACACCTCTTCGTTGAATTCCTATAATGTAAAGATTATCAAGGCCTTTATTACGTTCCAGAATCTCATGCGCAATTCTGGTCAAAGCCCGATCCATAGCCGCATGATCCATCAAAACTGTTTTAGCAATCATTGTTCTACCCCTTTCGTATTCAAAAAGTCTTTACTTCCTTGTAATAGATTTAATAAACCCAGGAAATACAAAAAAGCCTTCTGCAGGCACAGAAGACTTGGCAAAAACACGCTTTACTGAAATTTTGCTTCCAGCTAACCTGAATTCTTTCAGGATTTTTCTCAAAATCACCTGATATCAGGCTATCTACACTCATAACCATGAGTATAATGAGAAAAGACAAGCAAAAAATAGCTCTCGTACTATGTCAACCCTTCCAGCCTCACGGGACCGATTAAAAGGTATTTCCCTTAAATAAGGATAAACTAATAATTGACAGAATGCAAGATACTTGTTATTATTCCTTGGTAGAAAGCCACGGGGATGTGGCGGAACTGGCAGACGCAGCAGACTCAAAATCTGCCGATCGAGAGGTTGTAAGGGTTCGAGTCCCTTCATCCCCACCAAAAAAACCATCTATTGACAAAAGAAATTTTGTCAGAAGGTGGTTTTTGTTTTGCCCGAAAACGGCTGATTTGCAATAATTTCAAGTTTTATATTTGATAAACCGCGATTAATTTTGTTTTTATACAATGCACTCGGAAATTATTAAAATGTTTATTTGCATTGACATTCAAAAACAAGTAATATAAAATAAATTTGTAATGGTTTCAAATATGAAATAATATTAAAAAGGTGTTAGCATGAGGGATAAAATTAAAAATATAACTGGATATCTGATTGAAAATAATATAAGACCCTCCCTTCATAGGATTAAGATACTGGATTATATTATGGAAAATAACAATCACCCAACAGTTGATGAGATATATAAAGCAGTTGTAAAAGAAGTTCCAACATTGTCGAAGACTACAGTTTATAACACGCTTACTCTATTTATTAAAGCAAATATACTAAATGGTTTATATATTGAGGAAAATGAAATAAGGTATGACCCGATATTAAATAATCATGGTCATTTTAAATGTAAACAATGTGGTGAAATTTATGATTTTGCGATTGATATTGAAGAATTTGTGAGTGAAGGTCTGGAGAAATTTAAAATACAAGAAAAAGGTGTTTATTTTAAAGGAATATGTCCGAAATGCATTGAAAATAAGAGTTAAGAAAATTTTTTATTCGTGGTATTGAGCTTTTCAGCTTAATATAAATTAAATTTCAGGAGGATTCTAGCATGTTAAACGACAAGTACACATCAATTGTAAATCTTGATTTCCAGTACGCACACAGGTTTATGAACTGGCCTAGAGAAGCAAAACACCTTCACGGACATTCAGGTCTTTTAACAATTGAACTTGAAGACACAGTTGATCCGGTAACTGGATTTGCACACGCTTGTAAAGATGGATTCAAAAAAGCTTGGGAAGTTTGTGACCATTTCCATCACGCAACATTATTTCAAGAAGGCGATCCGCTTCTTGAAGCAGTTCTTGCTGTTTACAAAAAGGAAGGCATAAATAATGATCCTGAGAATTGTGTACCTCTAAAAAAGATAGATAACGCACTTGCTTGGTCATATCCGGAATACCGAATAGTTGTTACTAAAAAAGTTTCTACATGTGAGAATCTTTGTGAACTTTTTTACGAATTACTTAAGGACAAAATGCCAATTAAAAAAATCACTTTCCGATCATCTTCTATGAACGCAGCATCTAAAGAGTTTAAGTAAATAGATTCGTATCAATCTAAAGGAGCGGACATATTTTATGTGTTCGCTCTTTGTTTGAGTTTATCCTTAAAAGTGTTTAAATTTTAACGATTGCAAAATTTCCGCTATTCCAGCTATAGTCGTATTGCAAGCTATAACCATCTGTCAGCATTACTTATTTTAATAATAAATATGATATAATGATCGAATATTTCAGAGAAAATCAAGGTAATCTCTTTAAGGGGAATCAAGGTGCTTGATACAATTTTTTCAACAGTTTTTGAAGCTGCTTATAGTGCTTTTTTTGAAGTCGGAGCTGTAATGGCTGTTCTGATGCTTGTTTTTGGTTTGCTCGATTTTAAACGAGGCGATCAGTTAAGAGAGCAGATAATTCGCAGAAAGCTTGATAAACCTGCTATTATGGTTGGCCTTAGTCTTATACCTGTTGACGGTACATTATTATTCCAATATACAACTTATAAAAGAAAAGGCATAAGACCTGGTTCTTTGCTTGCCGGCATGATTGGCATTGGTGAGGAATCAACTTATATCATCCTATCTTATCAGCCTCTAACATGGTTACTGATAGTTGTTATCAAATTTTTCATAGCAACATTTTCCGGCTTTACCGTAAATATGTTGGAAAAGAGCCGTCAATTTTCTGAAAAATGGCAGGAAAAAGATATTACTGCTTCCACAGATGAAGAAGCTATCGAGGCTGATGAAAATTTCCATGAGCTTCCAGATAAATTCCGTCATAAACTTCATCATATGCGCTATCATAAAGTCGGCAAATATTTCTGGATTATGTTTGTCATCGCCCTGATAGTTCAGATTTTTTTGCAAATATGGGCGTCTGTTTTTAACGTGCCGATTGAATCATATGATGCTATGGGTATACCTCTTATTTCCTGGATGGCAATGATAGGTATAATTATAGTTTTCTTATACCGCATGTTTGTAAGAATAATAACAAAGGAATTTGGTAAAATATTTGAACATGAGTTTGAAGATTCAGGAGATGCCGTAGGAGATCTTGCTGAAATCTGTTCTGGTGTAATTTTAATTATTTTCGTTTTATCTTTTCTGATTAATCTAATTGTAGCTTTGGCAGGCGAAGACAGACTGGCTCAGTTTTTTGCCGGCCGGGAATTGATGGCTGTAATTATAGCAGCCCTGATTGGACTGATCCCCGGCACAGGAGCCTCTCTTGCCTTTACAACTTTATATTTTACTTTAGCCGGATCACAAGGAGCACTTCCCTTTGCCTCCCTTCTTGCCTGTTCGATGGCATTGATTGGTGATTCGCAAATTGTCGGCAACAAACAAATCAGATACAGTCAACGCAGACTGCATCTGATCAGTTTTATGGTTGCACTTATAACAGGACTGATTGTACTTTTTATTGAAACGAAAATACTTGGTTGATTTACTTGCTGCAAAATGTAATTTGATCAAATGCTCCCGGATTATCTGATTTTCTTAAACACAGAGGCAATTACCTGATCCATATTGTAATACCTATATTCGGCTAATCTTCCTACAAAAATCACTTTACCTTGTTCTTCCAGATCATTTACATGATCCATATAAGCTTGGCGTTTGCCGACATTTTCCTGATTAAGTACAACATAAGAAGGCACACCCTCAGATGATGGATATTCCAGACAAAGGGTTGTCTTATCAGAGGTTTCTGATGTCATGTGTTTGAATTCTGTTATCCTTGTAAAATCATAGTCATTCGGATAATTGACCACGGCTGCTGGTTGAAAACAAGCTTTATCATAATCCCTAAATTCGAATTTTACCGATCTGTAATCAAGCCGTCCATACGATTCATCAAAATATTTGTCTAATTGTCCAGTATATACGGTTAAATCATATTTGCCTGGTTTATCATATTCTGACCTGTTTTGGAAATAATCAGCTTCAAGCTCTATGTTTATTTTTGGATGATCAAGCATATTAGCTATCATATCGGTATAACCTTTTTCCGGTAACCCTTGATATAAATCAGTGAAATACCTGTCATCCCTGTTATGTCTGATAGGGATACGTCCGGCAATTTCAGGTGATAGAGTTACAGGGTCAGCCGCCCATTGTTTGCGTGTGTAGTTTTCAAAAAATTTGCTGTAGAGATAATTCCCTACCTGACCTACAACTGCATCTTTGAAATTTCGGGGTGGATTTTCAAAAGAAGATCTTGCTACTTCGTCGGATAGAAATGAATCCACTTCTCTTATGCTCATTTCTATTCCGTAAAGCTTGCATAATGTATCACGATTTATGGGGAAAGGCAGCAATTGTCCGTCAACATAAGATAGTACTTTATGCTGATAGAGATTAAATCTGGTAAAACGCTGACAAAACTGCCAGACCTTCGTCAGATTAGTATGAAATATATGAGGACCATAACGATGAATTGTAATGCCTGTTTCGGCTTTTTCATCATAACAATTACCGCCGATATGCGGCAACCTGTCTATAACATTTACCTTATCGCCAGAATCCGCTAACAATCTGGCAGCAGTGGCACCTGCCAGACCTGCTCCAATAACAAGACATTTTCTCATAGCCATAATTTCAATTACCTCCTGATTTAATATTACAGTTCAAGTGTAATCTAATCAAGAGGGTCTGATACAAGTGTCAAATACAGATTTTAAGAAAGTTTTAAAAAAGATTAGAAACACCAGGTTTCCAATCTTTTTTACTTTCTTTGTTTGACACATTTTCTAGATATTAGCATCTAACTTCAAAATTGTGTTTAATAGTACATTAGCGCCTTTCAGACAATCTTCTGTTGTTGTTTTTTCCAGCTCACAGTGACTATGTCCGTCAATGCTAGGCACAAAAACCATTGCGGAAGGTATAATATCTACTACAAACTGAGCGTCATGTCCTGCTCCGCTGTACATTTTTTTGTGTTCATAATCCAGATCTTCACAGCTCTCAACAATCATATCTACTATATCGGAAGTAAATTCCACGGTTTTTCTTGACCAGGCCTCTTTATAACTTGTCTGACATTTTTCAACGACAGGGGGAATTTTATTGATGATCTCCAGAACCTGTTTTATTACCTGTGGATCTTTATGTCTTGCATCTAGAGTGAATTTAACCTCGTCTGGAATAATCGTGTGTATGTTTGGATGTGCCGATATTTTGCCGGTTGTATAAACTAATGTCGGATCAAGTTTATCAAGCTCATCGTGTAAATACTGAATCGTTTTGGCGGCTGCATAAAGAGCATCTTTCCTGAATTTCATTGGCGTTGTACCTGCATGGTCTGCCTGTCCAATAAAGGTGAATTCATAATTAATCATACCGCAGACACCTTCAACGACGCCTATATCCTTTTTTTCTGATTCCAGTACAGGCCCTTGTTCTATATGCAATTCCAGAAAAGCTGCATATTTTTCTTTTGACATTCTATTAGCCTTATCCCCTTTATAACCACTTTCTTCTAATGCTTGCTTAAAAGTATAGCCAGGGATATCTTTTGCTTCAGAACTAAGCATTTTATCCTGATCAAATTTACCGCAAATAACACCTGAGGACATCATTGCCGGTTCAAATCTTGCTCCTTCTTCATTTGTCCAGACATTTACCGTTATTGGATGTTTATGTGGGATGTTATTTTCAACAATTGTTTCTGCGGCCTCCATTGCTGTAAGCACACCTAGCACACCGTCATAATTGCCGCCTTTTTTTACGGAATCAAGATGAGAACCGGTCATTATGGCTGGTAAATCCTCAGTTCCAGGGATCGTAGCATACATATTGGCCATATCATCTGTTTCTACGATAGCGCCTAGTTTTTCCATTCTGTTTTTAAATTCAGCACGTGCGGCTAACGCTTCTGGCGAAAGTGAAAAACGTGTTATTCCACCTGCTCCAGTATCACCAAACTTGCTAAATGTTTCTATTTTATCTTTCATTCTGTCAAAATCACATATAATTAATTCTTTTTTCATCTTGTACTCCTCCTGCTATTACTCTTAAACCTCTGTCGATTGCTCCTACCGGACAAATCAAAAGACATAGATGACAACCAACACATTTTTTTGCTTCTAATATGGGTTTTCCTGTTTCTTTATTTTGCTTAATTGCCTGATGACCGCCGTCATAGCATGAGATATAACAACGGCCGCAGCCGACGCATTTTTCGCGATTGAATTTAGGGTAGCAAATGCTTTTTCTATCAAGATCGTCTGCCGCTATTATATTTGGTAGAGCATTGCCTATTATCTGCCTTATACTTGTATAGCCATGTTGTGCCAGATAATATGACATTCCTTCTATCATATCTTCTATCACTCTATAACCATATTGCATGACAGAAGTGGTAACCTGAATATTTTCACAGCCCAGTGCCAAAAATTCCGCAGCGTCTGACCATGTTTCAATACCTCCCATACCACTTAATGGAACACTACTAATTGGACTGCAGGTTTTTAAATCATGGATAAATCTTAAAGCAATTGGCTTTATCGCTCTGCCGGAATAGCCACCAACGGTAGTTTTGCCTCTGATAGCAGGTCCTGATGTAAAGTTGTCCAGATCAATTCCAGTTATGCTTTTAATAGTATTAATTGCCGCCAGACCATCTGCACCCGCTTCAATAGCTGCAATTGCTGCAGGTTCCATATTTCCTGTATTAGGTGTCATTTTTGCCAGTACAGGTATAGTTGTGCCTTTTCTGACGGCTTTTGTGTACAAAGCAACCATTTCTGGATTTTGTCCGACATCTGAACCAAGTCCGTCAGCCGCCATATGAGGGCAGGAAAAATTACATTCGATTATATCTGCACCAGCTTTTGTAACCTTTTCGGCAAGCATTGTCCATTCTTGTTCATTTTGTCCCAATATCGATGCGATTATAATTTTAGTTGGGAATTCTTTTTTTAGTCTGCGAATAAATTCAAGATTTTCTTCCAGAGGATGATCTGAAATCTGTTCGATATTTTTTAGTCCAACAGGTGAATTTGATTCATTTCTTACAAAGTCAAACCTTGGGGAAACATCTTCCGGAATATATGCGCCTATAGTTTTAAATGCTACGCCAGCCCAGCCCATCTTAAAAGCCTTGGCAACCATTTCATAATTGTTACCTACAACCGATGATGATAGAAAAAAAGGATTTTCACAGCTAATACCACAAAAATCTATTGATAAATCGGGATAAGTTCCTGCTGCTTTTGTAATAAAATCGGCAGACGCTCCAACATTTACTGATTCTGTGCTCAAAGCGGAAGGAGGTATTGTCTTCACTGATTCATCTTCAATTTCACTAACAGCCATAATAATTCTGTCAATTGGTACCGGTTGACCTATTTGGGCTTTCAGACAGGCCTGCAGACATGGTTTATCTACACATTCATAACATGCCACATTTGCAGGCAGACGTTCGGCTGCTCCTTGTTTATTATCAAAACGAACTGCTCTTATAATTCTATCTACTTCTAATTGATAAGGGCATATACTTGTGCAAGGAGCATGATTACACAGTAAACAGCCGGCAATATCTTCCCGTATTGATATGTCCGAATATTTATTTTTATTCACATCATCTACCCCATTTCTAATTGTATACATTTTTGGATTTTTTAAAATTATTATTGAATAAAATTAGCCTTTGTATTTTAAATGTCATTTTTTATTTATTTCTTTTTGATGGTTCTCTTTTGATAAATTTGCCCAAACCTTTGCTACCGACAAAATCACCATTGTCGTATACAAGATTACCTCTGACATAGGTTTGCACAGGATAACCTTTCAGACTGATACCTTCCCATATTGTGTGATCATAGTCTGAATGCATATTGTCGATTGAAATAGTAAAATCTTTATCTTTGTCATATATGACAATATCGGCATCTTTACCTGCATTCAAAGAGCCCTTAGTTGTACAGCCGAATATCTTTGCCGGATTAGCAGAGCAAAGTTCTACTGCACGGTTAAAGGAGATGAGTCCTTGATTTGCAGCCGAGAGCATATAAGGATATAAATTTTCGACACCAGCACAGCCATTTGGAATTTTGGTAAAATCATCCTTGCCCCAGTCTTTTTCATAGCTTTGGAAAGGACAGTGATCTGTTGCAACGGTATCTATCATGCCGTTTTGGATAGCCGCCCATAATGCCTGACGGCTTTCTTCACCTTTAATTGGTGGTGAACAGACAAAATTTCTGCCATCTTCTCTTTTGTAAACTTCTGAGGTGAATTCCAGATATTGCGGACATGTTTCAACATAAATATCATGACCCTGCATTTTTGCCTCAATAGCAGCTTCCAGACCTTCTTTGTCTGCCATATGCACTATATATAATGGTGCATTAACAGATTTTGCCCAGTGTACAGCTCTTTTATCAGCCTCTGCTTCGACAAATTCAGGTCTGGACATATAATGATACCAAGCTGAGGTTTTCCCTTCTTTGAGATATTGCTCGATTCTCAAGTCGATAACATCAGGATTCTCAGCATGTATATTGGTAATCGCACCGTTTTCTGCTGCTTTTAACAGAATTTTTATCAAAGTACCATCATCAACCATCATGCCTTCTTTTTTGTAAACCATAAAACATTTGAAGCTGGTTATACCATTTTTTACAGCCACGGGAATCTCTTCAAGAAGGGTGTCATCATTTAAATCGGTAATAATGCAGTGAAAAGCATAGTCAACACAGGCATCTGGATCGCACATCGCTTTCCTTGTTTCAATGGTTTCCATAATGCCCTTGCCTTTTCTCTGCATAGGATAATCAAATACAGTAGTTACACCTCCACAGGCAGCCGCCCGGGTGCCTGCAAAATAGTCATCCGCTGAAACTGTGCCGCCAAATGGCATTGCCAGATGAGTATGTACATCAATAGCGCCCGGCAAGATTAATTTACCACTGGCATCTACTGTTCTATCCGCTTTTATATCCAGATTTTTACCGATTTGAACGATTATTCCTTTATCAACAGCTATATCTGCGTCATAGCTTTCTTGTGCTGTTACAATAGTGCCGTTTTTTATTAATAATTCCATATTCGGCCTCCCTTGTCCTTATATGATACAAGGCCGGCAGATTCAATGATCTGCCAGCACATGTATACTGTGTGTTTTTTTTTGCAATCAATTATTCGTTGATTTTATATACCAGAACAAGCCCTGATCTCTGATAAACCTGTGCAACTTCGACCAGATCCATACCACCGGCATTGGCAGCAATAAGGTTTGATACCCAGGTAACACCAAAGTCTACCTGACCAGTATAGACAGCAGTTGTTTCTCCTATATCACCACCGCCTGATACGATATCTACCGTTAATCCTACTTCGTCATAATAACCTTTCTCCAAAGCTACGTAATAACCCATAAACTGAGCCTGTGGTAACCATTTGAGCTGTATTGAAATCTCGGTTTTTTCCAGATCGCCAAAGCTTCCGTCTGAAGACATAGCTTCATCGATATATGAGGAATCTCTTATATCATCAAGTTCAAGGGCTGCTAAGGCATCGGCGGCACTTGAGTCAGCAAGAGTGATATATGTTTTTGCCAGATCGAGGGTCTGCTGCATTGCATCATCATCGATTATGCCGTAGGTCTCTACAGTATTGCCCTTCACATCTGTCTGAACGAGTTTCTTTACTTCCTCTGCCATGTATGCCTGATGATCTGCAGAGACTGATGAGCCGTAATTGTAGACTATCTGGGCTGCTTCTTCAGGATTCTCACAAGCATATTCCCAGCCCTTCATGGAAGCATATAAGAAAGCTTTTACCGTATTTGGATTTGCTTCTGCAAACTCTCTTGTACAGAAAATATTGTCCTGCAACATGGCAACGCCTTCGTCATTCATATCAACCCATTTTACGCCGCTGCCGTAAGAATAAGCTCCGTCATAATCATTGACGACAAGACCCAACTCATTGTATGTCATTGCCGAAGCAAGCAAGATTGAGTCATCATCAAAACCGTCCATATCAAAAGCCTGACTCAAATATGAAATATCCTGACCATATTTTGTAAGTAAAGCCTGTACCTCATATTCATCACCCAGACCCCAGTTGCCTACTTTTCCCTGACTGGCGGCATCGATAATGATACTTTCTACACTGGCATCGGCATCGTAATAATCTCCAGAGGTTGAATCATCTGCAGAACCGCCATCTGTCGTTTCATCAGACTCTTCAGCCTCCTGTTTGGTTGTAGCTGAAGTATCTTCAGAAGCAGAACCGCCACATCCTGCGAGCATCGCCATTACTAATGCGATCACCATGAACATCATCCAAAATTTGGATATTTTCGTTTTAACTGTTTTTCTCATAATCTTTTCCTCCTGTTATGAAAATCTATCACCTGAACTTTTGCCAGCAGTCTGAAAAATATCAGCGTCTACCTTTTAGCAAAATGTTCTCAGTAATCAATAAAATGGAATACATTATTATGCCGATAAAGCATGCTACGACTATATAAGCCCAAGCTGTAGCGTACTGTGCCAGAACTATGCTTTCTCTTATCTGACGACCTACACCTATAATAAATTCGGCAAAATATTCACTGACCAGCGCACTTATTATCGAAGCTGGCACACTTACTCTTAAAGCCGTGAAAATATATGGAACACTATTAGGAATTCTCAGTTTGAAAAAAACCGTTAGCTTACCAGCTGCATATGATTTAAGTAAATCTTCGGAAAAAGGTTTGACTTCTGTAAAGCCCCTGTAGGCATTAACACTCATTGAAACAGTACAGGTAATCATAACCACTAGTGTCTTGGCAATCATACTGCGCATATTCGCATTATCGCTAAAATCTTTTGTAAGATTAGTCATTATTGGAGCGATTGCAATTATCGGAATAGCATTGAAAGCAGATGCTAACGATAAGCCTCCCTTTCCCCATTTAGGAAGTGCTGTAGCAACTATGCCAAGCAAATAGCCTAGCAAAGATCCAAGAACAAGACCACTTATGGCAACAATAACAGTTGCTCTTACATCTTTTAAAATCATGGCCGGATTATCAATTATGATACTGATAATTCTTGCCGGCAAAGGCAAAGTAAAGGTGTCTGCACCCAGTATTTTATGTAAAATCTGTGTCTGCCAGAGAACAAGCAATATAATACTAAACAGAACAGGATACATAACCGTCGTTATACTTTCTTTGTTTAATCGCCTGATTTTGGTGTTTTTCACCAGATCACCATCTTTCTCTATACATATATTTGAGATGTAGTCGTTTTAATACACCTTATCCAGTCTGTATGCTGATCAAAGAATTTATTGCCGCAACTTATAAGGGGATACAATTTTTTCCAGTAAAGTCATAAGCAAATAGCTTGCAATACCAATGGCAGCACTAAAGAAAACAATTTGCCAGAAAACATATATTGTCATAGCATGTTTAAGTGACTGTGAAAGAATAGTCCCCAAACCTGCGCCGCCTTGAAGCGTATCTACCAAAATAGAAGCAGTAATAGCCATCGGAGCAGATATTTTTAAACCGGTAAAAAAGTAAGGCATACTGAATGGAATCAGTAGTTTTGTATATTTTTCAAATTTTGTTGCTGCCAGAGAATGCATCAAATCGTGTTTATCTTTCTCTACTGCTTTAAACCCTGCTAATGTATTTGTTGCTACAGGATAAAAAGTTAAAATAGCTGCAATGATAATTCTGCTTTTATTTATGTCTTTTGTAACGGCCAGCACAATAGGAGCCATACCAAGAATTGGGATCATTTGTATTATCATCAGATACGGAAAAACTATTTTCTCTGCTGTGACAAAAAGATTCATAATCAAAGCCATAATATATCCGACTGCAACACCTATCAGGAAGCCCATTCCTGCCCGTAAAAGTGTAATTCCGGCATTGCTTAAAACCATCTGAAATGCAGTCTGACTCTGGCTTACCAGGTTACTGCTGATAACAGAAGAGAATATCTGACTAAGATGAGGCAGTACATTCTCAGGTGATCTTTTTGTCTGTTCTACAGAAAATGCAATTATCTCCCATACGGCAAAGAATCCTATAACCCAGACAATTGTTACCATATGTTTTGAATTGAGTGCTTTTCTGATACGATTCATCATCTATACCTCCTCAAAACTTTTGCGCACCTTAGATACTAATTCACTGAATCTTGTCAGATCCTTGGTATCAAGATTTCTCGGTCTGGGAAGATCTATATCTACCACAGCTGAAAGCCTGCCCGGATGTGGTGAAAGAACAACTACTCTGTCTGATAGGAAAACTGCTTCCTGTATATTATGTGTAACGAACAAAATGGTAGTATTGGTTTTATGCCATATTTTAAGCAAATCTTCGTGTAGTTTTTCTTTTGTAAATTCATCCAATGCTGAGAAGGGTTCGTCCATTAACAGTATTTCCGGCTTGATAGCCAGAGCTCTGGCTATACCAACACGCTGTTGCATACCACCGCTAAGCTCATGAGGATATTTTTTGCCAAAATTATAAAGACCAACCATTTCCAACATTTCCGTTACCCGGGCTGTTCTGTATTTTCTAGGCAATCCACTTAATTCCATAGGCATACAAACATTTCTTCTGACAGTACGCCAATCGAATAAAACCGGATTCTGGAATACTATTCCATATTTTTTCTGTCTTCTGATTTCATTTGGGGTTTGACCACGAACCGATATACTGCCGGAGGTAGGCTGCTGCAAATCAGCAATTGCTCTTAATAAAGTTGTTTTACCACAACCAGAAGGGCCAACCAAAGAAATAAACTCTCCTTGCTTTATATTCAGATTTATATTTCTCAGAGCAGTGACAGGATCTCCACCCTCCTTGTCTGGGAACTGAACCCAAAGGTTTTCAACCTTAATCTCCAGCTCATCATCTTTAGAATTATTTTCGATTAACGAAAGTTTGACGTCTTCAACTTTTGAATCAGTTGTGAAATTTTCAAGAACAGCCATTTTTTATCCCTCTTTTCTAAAAAATAAGGGCGTAAAGTTTTTTGCTTTACACCCTTGTAAAAATAGAAATCACTTTGCTTTTGACATTTTCAAACAATCACAAATTATTGTTCCCATATTATTTGATCCTGTAATCGGCAGGTAGCCGTCAAATAGGGCTCGGGTTAAGTGTTTCTCAGCCAAATCTGAGAAAAACCATTCGAGCGATGAACCTTGACAATTGAATAGTGGTGAAAACATTAATAGATCAGAAAAATGGCTGTTTCCTGGCTCCTGATGTTGAAAGAAAGGAATCAGAAACAAGCCGCAGTCGCGGTTGAGCAGTGCATTTCTAGTTAGGCGATATCATCAAACTGGAATCAAACTAAACTGTTGCAATCGGTCGATGACCGCACGGATCAACCATTCAATCTTCCAGTCCTTAGCATAACGAAGATGGCGATAGCGTC
>NZ_CDHP01000036.1:0-3256 GCF_900002895.1 Ercella succinigenes
CACAAAAGGGTAAGCTAAAGAAGCAAGTCTTGGAATTGGAACTTCATCTAAAGTGTCAGGATATCGACGAAGAGAACCAAAAAAAGGTCAAGTTACTAAGAGCGCAGGGTGAATGCCTTGGCACCGAGAGCCGATGAAGGACGCGACAAGCTGCGAAAAGCTGCGGTTAGGAGCAAATATCCTAAGACCCGCAGATGTCCGAATGGGGAAACCCAATCAGGGTAAATGCCTGATTACCTGTATGTAAATACATAGCATACAGGAGGGAGACGGGGTGAACTGAAACATCTAAGTAGCCCCAGGAGTAGAAATCAAAAGAGATTCCGTAAGTAGTGGCGAGCGAAAGCGGAAGAGGCCAAACCATATTACTTCGGTAATATGGGGTTGTGGACTGTAAAAAGGATCTCAATCAGTTAGCAGAATGAACGGATGGAAAGCCGGGACCAAAGAGCGTAATAGTCGCGTATGCGAAAACTGAGCGAGCTGGACAGTATCCAGAGTACCACGAGACACGAGAAACCTTGTGGGAAGCCGGGGGGACCACCCTCCAAGCCTAAATACTACTCGGTGACCGATAGTGAAGCAGTACTGTGAAGGAAAGGTGAAAAGAACCCCGGGAGGGGAGTGAAAAAGAACCTGAAACCCTGTGTTTACAAGCAGTCGAAGAGCGTTTATGCTCGACGGCGTACTTTTTGTAGAACGGTCCGACGAGTTATGGCAGCTGGCAAGGTTAAGTACTGAAGGTACGAAGCCGAAGGGAAACCGAGTCTTAATAGGGCGTTAAGTCAGTTGTTATAGACCCGAAACCGGGTGACCTATCCATGAGCAGGTTGAAGTGACGGTAAAACGTCATGGAGGACCGAACCGGTGATTGTTGAAAAAATCTCGGATGACTTGTGGATAGGGGAGAAATTCCAATCGAACCCGGAGATAGCTGGTTCTCCCCGAAATAGCTTTAGGGCTAGCCTCGTATTAATCTGCTGGAGGTAGAGCACTGAATGGGCTAGGGGCCTTACCCAGGTTACCGAACCTTATCAAACTCCGAATGCCAGCAAGATGATGTACGGGAGTCAGACAGTGACAGATAAGTGCCATTGTCGAAAGGGAAACAGCCCAGACCGTCAGCTAAGGTCCCAAAATCATGGTTAAGTGGAAAAGGATGTGGATTTGCTAAGACAGCTAGGATGTTGGCTTAGAAGCAGCCACTCATTCAAAGAGTGCGTAATAGCTCACTAGTCGAGTGAGTCTGCGCCGAAGATAACCGGGGCTAAACCATGTACCGAAGCTGCGGAACTCAATATTGGGTTGGTAGGGGAGCTTACTGTAAGGAGGCGAAGCACGATCGTAAGGACGTGTGGATCTATCAGTAGTGAGAATGTCGGAATAAGTAACGAGAGCGAAGTGAGAATCTTCGCCGTCGAAAATCCAAGGATTCCTGGGGAAGGGTCGTCCTCCCAGGGTTAGTCGGGACCTAAGGCGAGGCCGCAAGGCGTAGTCGATGGACAACAGGTAGAAATTCCTGTACTGCCACTTCACGTTTGAAAGAAGCAGGGACACAGGAGGATAATCTGAGCGTGCAGCTGGAAGCGCACGTCCAAGCGAGGTAGAAAGCTATGTAGTTAAGTACGCATGGTGATTCGAAGGCGTGATGGGGAGGGAAAATAAGTACCGAAGCAGATGATTCCACACTGGCGAGAAAAGCTGCTATTGAGTGAAGGGGTACCCGTACCGCAAACCGACACAGGTGGATGAGGAGAGAATCCTAAGACGAGCGGGAGAAGCGTTGTTAAGGAACTCGGCAAATTAACCCCGTAAGTTCGCAAGAAGGGGTGCCAGCGCAAGCTGGCCGCAGTGAATAGGCCCAAGCAACTGTTTAGCAAAAACACAGGTCTCCGCTAAATCGAAAGATGAAGTATGGGGGCTGACGCCTGCCCGGTGCTGGAAGGTCACGGGAATCTGTAAGCTTAACGCGAAGCAGTGAACTTAAGCCCCAGTAAACGGCGGCCGTAACTATAACGGTCCTAAGGTAGCGAAATTCCTTGTCAGGTAAGTTCTGACCCGCACGAATGGCGTAATGACTTGGGCACTGTCTCAACAACGTACCCGGTGAAATTGTAGTACTTGTGAAGATGCAAGTTACCCGCGACTAGACGGAAAGACCCCATGGAGCTTCACTGTAGATTGCTACTGGGATTCGATATTGTCTGTACAGGATAGGTGGGAGGCTGAGAACGTATGGCGTCAGTTGTACGGGAGCCGATGTTGGGATACCACTCTGACAGTATTGGGTCTCTAACTGGTGACCGTGATCCGGTCACAGGACAATGGCAGTCGGGCAGTTTGACTGGGGCGGTCGCCTCCAAAAAGGTAACGGAGGCGTCCAAAGGTTACCTCAGTACGGTTGGAAACCGTGCAGCGAGTGCAAAGGCATAAGGTAGCCTGACTGCGAGACATACAGGTCGAGCAGGGACGAAAGTCGGGCTTAGTGATCCGGCGGTAGAAAGTGGAATTGCCGTCGCTCAACGGATAAAAGTTACCCTGGGGATAACAGGCTGATCTCCCCCAAGAGTTCACATCGACGGGGAGGTTTGGCACCTCGATGTCGGCTCATCACATCCTGGGGCTGTAGCAGGTCCCAAGGGTTCGGCTGTTCGCCGATTAAAGTGGTACGCGAGCTGGGTTCAGAACGTCGTGAGACAGTTCGGTCCCTATCTATCGCGGGCGTAGGAAATTTGAGAGGAGCTGTCCCTAGTACGAGAGGACCGGGATGGACAAACCTATGGTGTACCAGTTGTCACGCCAGTGGCATAGCTGGGTAGCTAAGTTTGGAAGGGATAAACGCTGAAAGCATCTAAGTGTGAAGCCCACCTCAAGATGAGATTTCCCACAGTAATGGTAAGACCCCAGGTAGACTACCTGGTTGATAGGCCGGAAGTGTAAGTGCAGTAATGTATGTAGCGGACCGGTACTAACAGGTCGAGGACTTGACCACAAGTTTTTAGGTTCAATTTAGTTTGTTCCTGATACCAGATTTTGTTCCGATTTATATTTTTGCTCGGATTCTTTGTTTTTATCTTTTTCTTATTCTCTTTCCCTTGTGCAGTCTTGAGGGTGTATTTATTCCCTCTACCACTTCCGGTGGATATTACCAAGAGGTCACACCTGTTCCCATCCCGAACACAGAAGTTAAGCTCTTGTGTGCCGACAATACTTGGCTGGAGACGGCTCGGGAAGATAGGTCTCTGCCGGATTCATA
>NZ_CDHP01000037.1:0-74116 GCF_900002895.1 Ercella succinigenes
AAAAAAATTATGATTATATTTTTTGTTGCTATTTTTATTGTTGCAAACGTGATTAACCTAAAAAGATTTGTGCTTTATGACATTATTACACCAATTAATACTATTATATCGTGCCTCTACATAATTATTTGTTTCTTTATTATTTTATTTGCACTTAAGTCAAAGGATAAAAGTACAAGTGTTTTTTGTTTGGTTTTCTGGATAATTCAATTTCTTTGTTTATTTATATCAGCCATGTCCCTTATTGGTCATGAAACCATGTTGAAATTTCTATTTTTATTAGTTTGGTTGATGATAGCTCCTTTCTACGGACTTGACATTTTTCATGACCAAACCATCCTCAGTATAATAATATTTATTATTTCAATTACCAATCTTGTCTTATCATTTATAGCATTTAGAAGATCAAGATACGCATGATAGTTAAATAGTTTTTTGAACCTTTTAAAAAATAGAAAGGAAACTTATTATGAAGAAGCAAAAATCCTCAGACTTTAATGTATCATGCTTGCATTCTTAATGAAAAGGTTAACGAACTAAGTTCAACTGAAATAATAAAGAATGACAAAATTGATAATATTATGAAAGCATCATGTGTTCGGCACAACTACCAAATGTTAGTGAAAATTGCAAATACAGATAACGTAATTAACACTTTTCTACATGAGTTAGTTGATAAAGAATCAGTATAAACTGAAAATTAAGATACAAGACTAGTTTACAAGGAGGTCCTTGCAATGGAAACAGTCAAAAAGATCACAGTATTATTTTTTGCTATTCTGCTTGTCAGTACGAACTTTCTAATCTCATCCTGCAATAAGCAATCAGAAACAATGTCACAAAAACAATCAAAAGTTAGCCTAATAGTCGACTTGGTTTCTTTTGAGAAACAGTTTGTCAACGGCAAGACTGAGAGTGCGATATCCTTGGGGTATGATCTTCCGATAAATTTCACATTTACGGACGAAACACCCATTACAGATTCTGCTGGAAATGAGCGCGAAAAAGTAGCAGTAGGCGACTTGGTGATTGTAACTTATGATTACGTTGATTTAAATTCTTATCCGCTAGATCTGTTAAACGTTAGTTCTATTGAAATACAGAATTGAATCACAAACGTCAAAAGATGACATCTGCCTGATTTTGAAAATAGCCATTACAGTCTTCACTGAGCTTCATTTGAATTAATTAGAATCAACATGTACTGAGATTTGAAGAAATGGATAAGTCACTTATCAGCAATTGGAATCAGGTGGTTGCTAACGGCGACACAATTTACGTAATTTATGGAAGATATTATCTCATTTTATTTTAATTCCTAGAATATGCAGACAGTTTACCGCTTACTTATATTGTGCGATAATGTGCTACAAATATTTGCAAATAATTTACGAAAAAATCCTCCCTAGCTCTTCTGCTGATAGGTTCTTCGGATTCTGGTCTATGTTTTATCTGTCAAACAAGCGAGCAATAAAATAACAAATATTCTTTTCTTTGAGATCTAATTTAAACCGAGTAGTCAATTTTTCTACCGAAAGACAAAAATTTCAAAAATTAAGGTATAATTGTTCCAGAAAGTAGAGAGGTTGCACATTATGAAGATTGCGATTGTAGATGATCAGGAAAATGAGCGAGGAGAAATGCAACGTCTCCTTTTTGAGTATTTTTCCGTAAACAAGCTTAAATACAAGGTTGATCCCGTTTTTACAGAATATAAAAGCGGTGAAGAATTTTTAAATTCATACCAAGAAAATGAATATCAGATTGTTTTGCTAGATATATATATGAATAAACTTACCGGGATAGATGTTGCGGCAAAAATATCTATGATTGATAAAAACTGCAATATTATTCTTTTTACCAGCAGTGCCGATCACATACTGGATGGCTATGATGTAAGAGCATTAGGCTATGTGCTTAAACCTGTTTCGGAGCATAAAAAATCTTTGTACAAGGCTCTCGATCATGCTATGGATAATCTGAAAATGGATAATTCGATGATTGATATCCAGACAAAGCATGGCAAAAACAAAATTTTTTGCCAGAAAATAGTATATCTGGAAAGCGCAGTTCGCAGTTTATATCTACATTTGACTAAAGAGGCAATTTTGCTAAACGGGAAATATGATTATTATAAGGAACAATTATTGTCAGATAAAAGGTTTCTGGAATGTTATCGTAATATTATAGTGAATATGGATTACATTGATTCTCAGCAGGGGTTAGACTTTTTGCTAAAAACCGGAGAAAAGATACCCATAAGTCGACGCCGCAAAAACACTGTTATGGAGCGTTATACGTCATATTTTTTAGAAGGCAGGTTTGGTTGATGAATTTGCTTTTGACAGTTTTATCTATAACCTTAGTTCAGCTGCCAGGCCTGGCTATAAGATATCTGCCATTTTCTGAAGTGATTAACATAAAACAGAAAAAAGCTATATTATGGGGATATAGCTTGGTTTTTCTACTGCAAAACATAATATTATATTTTTTCTTAAAAAACAATATTGGTTCTGTCACACCGCTAACATATAAGCGGCTGATTTTTTTATGTGCTGTCGCATATATTTTTATCAATATATTTATAATCAAAAATTGTTTGTTCAGACATCTTTTTATACTGAGCATGCAAAGTGGATATTCCATATTTCTACATTCGATAATAGCGGTTATGATGGGTATGTTTGGTAATGGTATTCCTGTTTACAGACAGTTGGCTATGCAGACTATGTTTTACACTCTTTTATTTGCTGTAATTACAATTCCTTTATGGAAGCATGTTAGGAAAACACTATTATATAAATATTCGACAGTTCGTGATTATTACTGGAATATAATCTGGCTTATACCAGCTATAGCAGTATACAGCGATGTTATTGTGACTATGAATGATCAATGGATAAATACCTGGCCACAAATTGTTTCCCGCATACTGATGGCGATTGCTCTGATTGTATCCTGGAAATGCATATATCTTGATTTTGAGGCAATTGATAAACTACAGAATCTGGAGTCTAATAACAAGCTTTTATATATTCAGAAAGAATCTATTTTGGAACAGGCAAATATTCTGAAGGATAATGAGAAAAAAATTCGTATCTTTAAACATGATATGAGACATAATCTACAAATTCTATTATCATTAGTTGAACATCAATACAACGATGATGCCATAAGATATATCAAACAGCTAAGAGATGACTTACAAAGCACAAAGCCGATTAAATACTGTAACAATCCTGTAGTTAATGCAGCCTTGCTTGTTTATATAACCAGAGCTGAAGAACAGGCAATAGAAGTTATAGCAGAGGTAGATATGCCGGAGAATATTATCTGGAACAGTAATGACCTCGCTATTTTGTTTGCAAACGCGCTGGAAAATGCCTATAATGCAAGTCTTAAACAAAAAGTAGGCGAAAGAAAAATTATGATAAAGGCAAAATATGCCTCAGATAAATTAGTAATAAAGTTCAAAAATCGTTTTGATGATGATATAGAATTCGGTTTAACAGGATTTCCTACTCCTAAAGAAAAGGGGCATGGGATAGGCACACAATCCATGTTAACCATTATAGATAAATATAATGCACATGCTTCCTGCAGTTATGAAGAAGGTTGGTTTAGTATGACCTTTTTATTTTCAGTAACAGAGCAGATATCATTAAATAAAAAAGGGGAAATTGAATGGATAAGTTAATATATAGTGTGATTGGTGATTTGCCAACCGTTGTGCTTATTTTAATAATAGCTGCAATGCTCTATGTGCTTGGAAAAAGTGCAGATGTTCTGGTTGACCAGGCGGTTATACTGTCTTTGCGCTGGGGTGTGCCAAAAATAATTATCGGAGCTACAATTATTTCTCTGGGTACGACTTTGCCGGAGGCAAGTGTATCAATAATGGCTGCAATAGCAGGGCAGCCAGGACTTGCACTTGGTAATGGGATCGGCTCAGTTATTGCAAACACCGGATTGATTTTGGGATTGGCAATAATAATCGGACAGATTCCGATTGAAAGAAATCTCGTCAGAAGACAGGGTACAATTATGATTGCCTGCAGTATTGCAGTTGTTATTGCCAGTATACCTTTTCTTTCAGGAACAGAAGGCGGGAATATATCAAGACTAGTAGGGCTGATTTTTGTAATTCTATTAATTGTATATATGATTTCTTCTGTTCGCAGAGCAAAGACACAGACGGTAGAAATTCCGTCAAACCAGATTGGATCAGAAGCCGCTGGATCTGTGGGAAAGGGGTCTGTCTCATTAGAGGAAGCGGAAGAATTAAATATAGATCAAAAATCATCAGATAGCCCTATCTATTTGACTTTAATAAAAATAGCGGTAAGTATTGCCGTTATAATTGTTTCGTCGAAGATACTCATTCAATCAGTAGAAATTGGTGCGGTGCGCATAGGTATACCGCAGAGTATAATTGCTGCTACCCTAATAGCTTTTGGCACAAGTCTGCCGGAACTTATTCTTGCTCTAAAATCTGTTTCAAAAGGTCATGGCGAACTGGCTCTTGGGAATGTGGTTGGTGCAAATATACTGAATATATTATTTGTAATCGGTACATCAGCAGTAGTAACAAGTGGTGGCCTTGAAGTGCCAAAAGAATATTATAACCTTCAATATCCCGCGCTTTTAATTGTAATGGCATTATTTGCGATTGCTGCTTATCGCAAAAAAGATCATATTTCTCGTAAATACGGCATGTTTTTGTTGGCAGCATATATCATATATATTGTTTTGAATTATGTTTGATTTTTACTTAAATAGGGCGTTCCTGACCTTATCCCACTTAAATTGTCAGAAATCGTTTGTAATTATTCACAATTGTATATAGGCTTATTTTTCTCAGATGCTATAATCAGTAAAACATTATGCAAATTTTTACTTTTTTATAGCATTTGCAGCTTGTTGCGCTTGTTTTAATTGGATAATAGATATTAAGGACAGGCATGCAAAAGAAAGTTATGCGAACAAACGGAGGGAAAAATGAGTTCTAAAGATTTAACGGTAAAACCTTATCAGCGATGGATTCCTGTTATCGCCAGCATATTTATCCAAATGTGTCTTGGCACGGCGTATATTTGGGGTGTGTTCCAATCTTATCTGATAATCAGTCCTTCTACACCAAATGCTTTATTTAACTGGCCTGCAACACATGGTACGCTTGCATATGCTCTGCTTTTGCTGTTTCTTACGATGGGCAGTACTTTTGGAGGTAAACTGATCCAGAAATCATATAGCCCTCGTGTGGTTGTTATGTCAGGCGGTATTGTACTTGGCCTTGGCTTTTTCCTGGCAATGTTTACAACACAGAATACACCCTGGCTGCTTTGGCTGTCCTATGGTGTATTAGGTGGTATCGGTATGGGTCTTGCCTATACAACAACAATAGCAACTTGTCAGAAATGGTTTCCTGATAAAAAAGGTATGGTTACAGGAATTATTGTATCTGCACTTGGTTTTGGCGGTCTTGTTTTTACCCCGGTGGCAGAGGCGTTAATCGCACGCACAAATGTATTACAGACTTTTGCCATATTCAGTGCTTTATTTATTGTAGTATCAGTTATTGGTTCTTATTTCCTGGTAAACCCTCCAGAGGGATATCAGCCAGCTGGCTGGACTCCTCCTGTTGCCAAAAACGGTTTGGTTGCACATAATTACAAACCGTCTGAAGTTTTAAGAACACCTCAGTTTTATATGATAACTGCCGCTTTGATGTTTGCCAGTGCAGCTGGTTCAATGATGATTCCAATGGCAAAAATACTTGGCTTACAGCCTGATAGTGGATTGACCCCTGAAGCTGCTGTAGCAGGTGTTATGATTATCGCTGCCTGCAACTCATTTGGCCGTTTGTTCTGGGGAAGTGTTTCCGACAAAATGGGGCGTAAAGCAACCTTGATGTTACTCATGGTTCTGGCTGGCGCCGCCATTTCAGCAATATCCTTCTCTTCAGGATACTTGATGCTCGCAATAATAGCTGTAATAGGATTCTCATACGGTGGATTCCTTGGTGTTTTCCCAGCTTTAACTGCTGATTTCTGGGGTGTGAAAAACATGGCAACCAATTATGGTATGATCTTACTCGGCTTTGGTGTCGGAGCAGTTATATCATCTTATCTGGTAGCTTATCTAAGTCAGAAACAAAACTTTACAGCAGCTTTTCTGATAGCAGGCATAGCAGCTGTTGTGGCTCTGGTAATTATGTTCTTCGTCAAACCTCCTGTTCATGAATCACACAGAAAGGCAAATGAGAAAATGGCAGAAGCTGAAAAAGCATAATCACAAGATCAGTCTTTGTAAAGTTTGCTTTCTCTTTATAAATACATTGTGGCTGGCCTGGAATAGCTATCAGGTTTTGCCAATGTCAAACTAGTTGTTAAATCCCTGAAAATGACTTAAATGCAGTTGTTTTCAGGGATTGCTTTATTTTAGCTTAAATGTTCGCCAACAGAATTTATTGATGCTGATTAATCCAATTGTAACGTATAGTAAAGTTGCTGCTGTGATAATCAGCATGTATATAGTAAGATCTATTTTGCTAAGCATGATATTAGCATAGGAGACAAGATAAACAACAAATTGGATTATTGAGAACAATTTACTTTTCGTGCCGAATTCAGAAGTATATGGCTGAATAATATAGTAAATAAACAAATCATGAAAAGAAAAGAACAACCACATCATTGTTACTGTGATTACATAAAGCGGCAAATCAGACCAATTAATTAAGTTTACTAATTGATTTAATGTGGCGGAATCTCCTGGAGTTCGCAAGTTTTTGTATAGAGGAGCTAATATATCCCCGCTTATGGCAAAAAGACCCAATAAAGCGAAGGTTGGTGCATTGTAAAGCATGATTTTTTTCAGCCTGTAGTAAAAATTCTTTATAACAACTACAGGTGTTCGGTAAAAACTGTAGCTAAGCATTGCGACATCGCAATTAGCAAACATTGCACTTGTAGCAGTTCTTCCCATTGATAACATATAGGCAAAGAAAAAACAGGTAGGCAGGATAATGCCTCCGCCCGATTCTTCCGAAACGTCCGTTGCTGAATCAGAACCTAAAACCAATATTCCTGTCAGGACTACTACTGCAATAACACAGATAGCTACCCTGATCATAATTTTCTTACGGAAAAAATTTCGATGCCGGTAGAAAAATAATTTGTTGAAAAACGCATAGCCTTGCAGGTGGTCAAACTTGCCCGCCTGTAGGCTTTCGCCGTCAACATCTTTATTCCATTTATCAGAATTACCAAAGAGCTGTTTTTGTTGTGCAGGCTTAGCCTTCTCCAGAGCAAGATTATAATTTACTACTGTACCCCAAGCCAGTTCACGATAATTTTTGTAGGAATTTATATATTTGACGCTAAAGAATGTCAAAACAACAGTTCCTATTATAAAAACAGGGTTAAAGACAACCGCTTTAAAAGGGAAGTAAATATCTAAAAACAAAAGCAGATAAGGTGTAAACATTGCAAGCAGTCCTAAAACTACATAAATATAAGAAACAGTTTTATATGCGGATTTAGAGAATTTTCTGAAAAAAGAATAATTCAGCAAAAGCAGACTTTCAAAAATTATTTTTACCCCGGTCAAAATAGGAAGGATTGCTAAAGCCTGCCACAAAGAGTATTGATCGCTAAAAGATAGTAATATAGCAAAAGGAATATTAAAACCGAAATCTATAATTTTACGTTCATATATTCTGGCAGGAACATAAGCAGCAGCATCTGCTCTTAATTTATCTATCATCATTAAATCTGTTCCTACATCAAGATTTATTGCTTTGCCAAAAGCCAGTGGAGCACCTAAAAAACTGAGGAAGAAAAAAATAGTCATTGCCGCGTCAATACTGAAAACTGTTGATTCAGCTAGACCTGTTTCAAGAACAATTAGGCTGCCAAGAACAACCATCAAACCAATATACAGACCTTTGAGGGTTAGGCGGCGTATAAACCTTATTACAGAAGCAATAATAAAGACAAAAATTTTGCCATCCAAACTACCATATAATGAATCTGGGAAACCTTTACCGATAACCGGTAGTTTTTGCAAAAAATTAATCAGTTTATTTATGGTTATTGAAATTGATACTCTACGCGTGGTAAGAATGATACTAAGTCTATTATCCAAAATTTTAATGCCCCTTTTCTTATATGTCATTCAATAATGTTTAGTAAATAATTGGCAACAAAAGCTAACCATAGACCTGTTGCTACTGTTATTAATCAAAAAAGGTTGTAATTCTTTTAATGTTTACAACCTATTCTATATTAGCAGAAAAATGACCTCAATGACATTGCTTATTTAGCCAAGAAATTTTGCTGATCTTAAATTTAAAAACCGCTCGGTAAAAAAATCAACCGCTCAGTTAAGTTTTATTGAAAATATATAGACATAAG
Organism: Ercella succinigenes; assembly: GCF_900002895.1. Lineage (NCBI taxonomy): Bacteria > Bacillati > Bacillota > Clostridia > Eubacteriales > Oscillospiraceae > Ercella > Ercella succinigenes. The sequence continues at coordinate 8,418 of NZ_CDHP01000037.1, forward strand.
ATATGATGAAATTCAGTTACAAGAGAAATTTAGGAAAGAGGCAAAATATGGGTTTATTCAAAAGTGCGAAAACCGCTATAAAATCTTACAGCAATATAAAAGTAAAAGAAAAATTGGACTATGACAGACTCTATGAAATGATCAAAGATGGTGATTATCCGCTTGGCAAACCAGAGATAACCGGAAAAGGAATAATGCGTGCTATTCGCTTCGATAGCACAGGCAAATATCAGGTTATGGTTGCTATTTCCGGAAAAACGATAGCTATCTCGAAATCTTATTCAGGAGTAAGCGGTTTTGCCAAAGAAATGGCAGGTGACGCTGTGAGTAAAGGCTGGTACGGCTTGGTTAATAAAGAGAATATGGATGGGAATGCAGCCGTAGAAGAAATAGGTAAAACAATCAGCCAAATCATGGAACAGCACAATCTCTTGGCATAAATAACGATAGTAAATCTAAATTACAGTTTTAACAAGCTTAGAGTGATTTTGTTTGCCTAAGCTAAAATAATTATTAAGAGGAGAGACGTTTTTATGAAATCAAAAACTACCGCATTAATTCTTTCTATTTTTCTGGGTGGGCTTGGTATTGACCGCTTCTATTTAGGATATACCGGACTTGGTATATTAAAATTGCTTACAGGCGCAGGATTTGGTATATGGTGGCTTATTGATATAATCCTGATTGTAACAGATAAAATGAAAACTAAAGATGGAGCAGATCTGGAATAATTTTTAGCGGGAAAATTCAATATAGAATTCTCTATACAGAAAAATATAGCATTAAGCATAGCGTGTTTAATGCTATATTTCCGTGCAAAAAGAAAGCAATCAGTAGATCGGCTATATTAGTTAAGAATGAGAAAAAAGATTTGAAACGAGGGTAAACATATATGGAAAAGAATAATCAATTATTAGAAAATGACGCAAAAAAGAAAAAAGAAATAAATATAGAAATACTGGTAGTTATATTGTTGGGTATCACTGCCCTTTGTACAGCATGGGCGAGCTGGATTGGTTCTTTACATGGAGGCAATCAAGCAACAAATTATACTGTAAGTAATAATCTGGCATCAGAAGGCAACTCAGAATATAACTCAGGGGTTCAGCAGATGATGCAGGATATGCTGCTCTGGAGTGAAATAAGCGATTTGCAAATAGATGTGTTTTTTGCACAGTCAAGTGAAAATGATGAAGAATTGAGTAAAAGTGCAAATAAATTATTTTTTAAGCTTAATGATAATTTATCAGAGACTATGGCTACCGCTATAGGTTGGGACTGGGATTATGTAAGCGATGATCCGACAGAAATAGTAGAACGCTGGCTGGAAAAAGAGGAAGCTGTGATTTCTCCTTTTACCGATGAAGTTTTTATTACAACATATTTTGAATCAGCAAATAGATTATTGCTTGAATCTGCAGAAAAACTGGAAGAAGGTCAAAGAGATAATAAGAATGGTGATGCTTTAGGACTGGTTACCGTTATTTATAGTGTTGTACTCTTCCTGCTTGGTATTTCCAGTAGTTTCAAGAATCAGAAGAATCAATATGCACTAGTCATAATATCAACCGTTAGCTTTATAATTGCTACAATTTATCTTTTGAACATACCATTGCCAACAGGATTTGATTTGTTCGGGTTTTTTGCTTCCTAACAAAATATGTCTGAAGATTTAATTAGCATATCTACCTTTACTTGCCAGATAAAGATGTTAGATCAACAGTTTCCTTGCTTTGGTCTGCATCTTCTGGCTCCTGTAAAATACTGATAATTTCCGATTCGAATTCAGGGCTATGAACTTTCTCATCCGGAACATGCCTTAGCAAACCATCATGTAAAACTACAATATCATCACACAAGTCCTGAGCAAGTTGGAGAATATGTGTGGAAAAAATAATAATATGATCTTTTTTTATCGACTTGATCATATTTTTCACCTCAAGTGCTGCAACAACATCAAAAGATGTGAGTGGTTCGTCAAGCAAAATAACAGGCGGTTTAAGAATAAAAAGAGAAATAAGCATCTGCAGTTTATTCATCATGCCATGTGAATATGTTTTGATTAATCTGTCACCGTCGGCGGGATTAAAAGCAACCAGTTTAAAATATTCATCTATAGGTAAAGGCTGAGTTATTTTATCTGTGTTAATTTCAATAAAGAACTTTATAAATTCTCTGCCTGTAAGGAATTCTGGAAGATGTGGTTGAGTAAAGACAAAACCTATATCGCTCTCATTATAGGACATCGATTTATTATTAGAAAAAAAGTCATTCATATCAGAAGGCTCTTGGCTGAAATCAAGACCGATATCGCCACTTTCAAAATCCAGATATTTTGCCAGACAGTTAAATAGAGTTGTTTTGCCAGCACCATTTCTGCCAAGAAGACCGTAAATTTTACCAGATTCAAAAGTGTAATCAAGTCCTTTTAAAACTGTTTTTTCCTTATATGTCTTTTCCAGGTTGCGTATGTGTAAATGCATTTAATACTCCTATAATAGTTTGTCTTCAATTTCAGACAGCCAAGGTCTCACAATATTCAAACTTAATTCCCAAAGCCTCTGGGCTGACTGTAAATCTTGAGCTTCGGAAGATGTTTTCTTTTTCTTGCTATTATAATAATAAGCTCCATTGTCAGATTCTGCAAGTTGACTAAGTGCCAAAAATATCGCTGTTGAAGCCCCTTGCTCAGGTGTCCTGAAAAAAGGTTTAAGTATTTTCATAATAGTTTTTCCAAAACCGGTTTTGCGGTCAACACCCATTCTGGTAGCAACTGCGCCAGGATGATAGCAGTTTGCGATTACTCCATAATCCGATAAACGCCTGGATAGCTCACTGGTAAAAAGTATATTGGCAAGTTTAGATTGCGAATAAGATTTGATGGCGCCATATTTATTTTTTAGATTAATATCATCAAAATGAATTTTGCCAGCCTTATGAGCCCCCGAACTTACCGTAACAACACGTGATCCAGCTGTTTTTATCAAGAGATCAGATAATAATAGCGTGAGCAAAAAATGACCTATATGATTAACTCCAAACTGCAGTTCCAATCCCTGACTGGTTTCTCTGCGGTCAAGAACAATCACACCGGCATTATTAACCAAGACATCAAGACGATCATATTTTTGTTTGAATTCACGGCAAAAAGCTGCAACAGAATTGAGGTCAGAAAGATCTGCTTGCATTAAGGTCAGCGTCCCAGAATTTCCTGTTTGTAAAGTCGCTTCAGCAAGAGCTGCTTGCCCTCTTTCTTGGTCACGGCAGAGCATAATTACCTCTGCTCCTGTTTTAGCCAGACCAACAGAAGTAGCCAACCCCAATCCGGAGTTGGCACCTGTTACAAGCATTACTGGTCTGTTATTTTCTGCTGGCATTTTTGACACCTTACTTGTTTACTACTACATTTACTTTAATTATTCCATCAACATCGCAAAGAGAACTCAAAATATCTTTTGGACAGGTTCCGGTAATTTCAAAAACGGAATAAGCCATATTGTTTTTGCTGCGGCTGGACAAATTTTCTATATTCAAGCCAGCACCAGATAAAGCACCTGAAATCTGTGCAAGAACATTAGGTATATTCTTGTGCATGACACAAATGCTTTCATCGCATTGTCCAGGATTCCTGACATCCGGGAAATTAACGCTGTTTTTAATATTGCCATTTTCCAGATAATCAATAATCTCAGCAGCTGCCATTGCTGAACAATTGTCTTCACTTTCAGGAGTGGAGGCTCCCAGATGGGGTATAGCAATAACATTTTTCATTTTCATAACTTCAGCTGTAGGGAAGTCTGTTACATATCTTGCAACTTTGCCACTTTCAAGAGCTGCTGCCATATCTGTATTATTGACCAGATCAGCTCTGGAAAGATTTATTATTCTGACTCCATCTTTCATTTTAGCGATGGTTTCAGCATTAATGAACCCTCTGGTTTCAGGTGTAGAAGGCAGGTGAAGTGCTATATAATCACAATTCTCATATATCTTGTTGATATTTGCAGCCTGTTTTACGCTGCGTGAGAGCATCCAAGCGGTATCTACTGTAATATAAGGATCATGACCATATACTTCCATACCCAGAGAGGTAGCAGTATTTGCAACCATTGAACCGATAGCTCCCAAACCTAGGATACCCAGAGCTTTTCCCCATATTTCCGGACCGGCAAAAGCTTTCTTGCCACATTCGACATTTTTTGCCAGATCATCATCAAGCGGCAACTCTTTAACCCAATTAATACCACCTGACAGATCACGCGAAGACATCAGCAATGCTGCAAGAGCCAGCTCTTTAACGGCATTGGCATTTGCACCTGGTGTATTAAAGACGACTATGCCTTTTTCCGAACAATCATCAACCGGAATATTGTTGACCCCTGCACCTGCTCTGGCAATAGCCTTTACCGATTCTGGTAATTCCATATTGAGCATATTAGCTGATCTGACCAGAATAGCATCGGGGTTTTCAACATTATCCCCGATCTCATACTTGTCATCGGCAAAAAGCTCCAGTCCAGAAGCAGCAATCTTGTTTAAAGTTCTGATTTTATACATCTTGGTACTCCCTCATATAATAAAATATTTTATTTAAAATCCTAATTCTAGATTATAACAACTTTTTGGCTGAAAGTGAATGATACTAGGATTTTCTGATTTTCAAGGAATTTTGCAAAAACAAAACATCTACCAAAATTTTGCTTGAAAGTACAAGGCTAATTCAGATCGCTTCATGATTAACAGCGTCTTGTTGATGGCACATGACCTTATTGTGTACGCTTTTTAAGAAATGTCCGAGTTTTTATCATTAGCAAAACAGAAACAATCATCATAATAAAGATTGTCAGAGAAATTTATAATAAAAAAACTAAATACTATGATAAAATCGACGATATAATATACTGGCAAACAAAATAAATGACTATAAATAGTTATGCGAGGGATTACAAATCATGACAAAACAAATAAAGACAATAATTCTTCTTATACTGAGCGTGGCACTAATGGTAAATGTCCTAGCAGGGTGTAGGAAGTCAAAAATAGAAGAACAAGAACCAACCACCGAAACGCTGCAGCAGGAGCTTGAACTAAAAGCAACTGACAAACAGAGTTTGGAAGAAAAAGCTGATGTTGCACTTTTGAAGGATAAAGACGGAAACCAGATCGCTGTAAAGGGCAAGATAATAGAAAATACAGGCGATAAGGTTACAATCCTTGATGATGCAACAGGAGAGGAAATAGAGGTTGACAAAAAAGACCTGCTTCCTGCCGATACTAAATATGTTAAAACGACCGTCAAAACAGACGATGGCAAAACAATAACCATCGAAGGTGCTGTTTTGGCAGAAAAGAACGGCAAGACAACTGTTGTGGATATTAAGACAGGTAGAGAGTATATAGTAGATTCCGATAAAACCTCTGCAACAACTGTACCTGTGGTAACAAGTAAACAGTCACAGCTTTTGCTTGATCTCACAGACACAACGGCTGGTAGTAAAAAGACAGAAACGGCAAGTACAAACGATACTAAGCCGACTACCCAAACAACCAGACAAACTACTACAACTCAGGCGGGTACGCAAAACAATAACGCTGCACCTACAACTAAGGCAACAGCAGCACCAACTACACAAGCGACAACCGCTGCTCCTACTAGCCCGCCAGGTTACCCAAGCAACTACGCAACCGCCAGCTCCTGCACCTACTACTAAGGCAACAACTGCACCTACTACTGCTCCCAAGCCTACACCTGTTCCAGATATATCATTTGCAGAGTGGAAAGAACAGATTTTTATAGAGATCAATAAGGTAAGGGTAGCAAATGGAGTAGCTCCACTTAAAAAAGCAACTGGTAAATATGCACCGCATGTTCAAGCAGCTCAAATCAGAGGCGATGAACTATCAATACTTTGGGGGCATGAAAGACCAAACGGTACGATAGGTTTGTACAGATTATTCACAGAAGAACTGGGTGTAACAGATGAACTACTTGCAGAAAGTATGACAGGTTCAGAGATAATACAATCATTGCCATATGGCGTTGCCGAAGGATTTACAGGTAGTGGTTGGACTCCTGTAGATTCGGTTCAAGGTTGGTACGATTCAACTCCACATAGAAATGTTATGCTAGGTACTAACTGGGATATTATGTCGGTAGGTGTCAGTAAATGTCAGCCGTCTAATCTTCCTACTCATATAAATGCTTGGAATACAGTAGTATTATTTGGTAAGGGAGATAAATTCACACCGTAATAATAATTTTCATGATTTCTCAAATAAAACTGTCAAGAGAACTGCTTTGCTTATAAAAAAACAAGGCAGTTTTTTATATACGCTTTTTTAAGGAGGTGATGCTTATGGAAGACGGTTTTTGGCTTAAGAAGAAAGATTTTTTATTAAACAGCCAAGGAGGAAATTCATGAGAACTAAAAGATTTATTAAGTTAATGATGGGTGTGTTTTTTGCGTTGCTGATTGTATTTGTAGGATTGATAATACCGTCAGCAGGTACAGGAGTATTTGCTTCGAGTATGATAGATGTAACTAATTATCCTGCTGCTGTACGTCCTGCTCCTAGATATTGTTTAAGGGCAAATGATGATCCTATCCTAAAACCAGAGTATTATTATAATAGTGATGAAAGCCAAATTGCATTTTGTATAGAACCGACACGCTCGTCACCTTATCAAGATAAGGTAGATGCTCTAAAAAATCAGTGGAACAGTATTCCCCGTCTTTCAGTTTTAGCACTATGAAAGTTTAAGAGTTACGTATCAGCCTTGTTTATTCAAACCAGCATATTTGCTGGCTTTTTTTGATTTCAGAAAACTTGACAAAAAAACTTTTAACCCTTTACAATATAGTGCTATAGTGCTATAATGGAAGAGGGTGACTTATATGGCATATTTTTTAAAAAAGTCGAATTTCAAAAAAGGTATATATCTTCAAATTTATGAGAGTTTTTATGATCCACAGCGCAAAGGCGCTGCTCACCGTTCCTACAAAACTCTTGGTTATCTGAACGAACTGATTGAAAAAGGCATCGAAGATCCTATATTGTATTATAAAAATGAAGTTTCAAAGCTAAACCAGCAACTTTCTGCTCAACGCAATTTAGAGAAAGTTCGTCAGGTTTCTGATGAAACTCCCGAAAAATTACTCGGGTACTTTCCGCTTAAGAATCTCAACGACGGACTTGGCGTTAAAAAATATATCGACCTTATGCAGTCTGTCACAGGACTTCATTTTAATGTTTATTCTATGCTTTCAGCTCTTATTTACTCTCGTGCAGTCCATCCTTGTTCAAAGTCAAAGACTTTTGAAGATGTGATTCCAAAGCTCTATGACTCTTTTGACTTTTCTCTTAATCAGCTCTATTCCGGTTTAGAATATATAGGTTCGGAATATGAAAAGATAATCGAAATTTATAACCATCAAGTGAATGAGATTTATCCCTTCGACACCGCCCATACTTATTTCGATTGTACCAACTTCTATTTTGAAATTGACAGGGAAGATAATTTGCGTCGCAAAGGCCCCAGTAAAGAAAATAAAAAAGAGCCCATTGTTGGTCTCGGGCTTTTATTGGATGCGAATCAAATTCCTATTGGCATGAAGCTGTATCCTGGAAACGAAAGTGAAAAACCTCTTCTTCGAAATATCATTGATGATTTAAAAAACCGCAACAACATCTCTGGAAAAACAATTCAGGTTGCTGACAAAGGGCTTAACTGCTCCGAAAATATTATTCACGCATTAAAAGCCGGTGATGGATATATTTTTTCAAAATCCGTTAAACAACTCCCCGAAACTGAAAAGACATGGATCCTTTTGAAAAATGATTATCAGGACGTTAAAAATTCAAATGGTGAGCTTCTCTACCAAATCAAGGAATGCATCGATGATTTTAACTACACCTATACAAATGAAGAAGGAAAAAAGAAATCCGTAAAGATTAGAGAGAAGCGTGTTGTTACATATAATCCGAAGTTAGCGGATAAACAGAAATTTGAAATTAATAGACAGGTGGAAAAAGCTAAAATTTTAAGAGCCAGTCAAGCTAAAAAATCCGAATATGGAGATAGCGCTAAATATGTATCCTTTGTCGCAACCGATAAGAAAGGAAATAAAACTGACGATAAAGTGAAAGTTGTCATGAATGATGTTTTAATACAAAAAGATTTGCAGCTGGCAGGCTATAATCTTCTGGTTACATCCGAACTGAAAATGAAGGATTCCGAAATTTATTCTGCTTACCATAATCTTTGGCGCATTGAAGAGTCCTTTCGAATTATGAAATCACAGTTGGATGCACGACCTGTATATCTGCAAAAACAAGAGACAATCACCGGGCACTTTCTAATCTGTTACCTTGCTGTTTTGCTTACAAGACTTCTCCAATTCAAAGTGCTGGAAAGCCATTATTGTTCAGAAGATATTTTTGGATTCACAAAAGAGTTTAAGGTAGTAAAAATGTCCGACCGGAAATATATAAACTTAACAAAAATGTCAAACTTTCTCAAGTCATTCGCAGAACTAACACAGCTTCCACTCACATCATATTTTCTATCCGATGGACAAATAAAAAAAATGCTAAGTCACCGATTTTAACCAGGGCTTAGCACTATGTTTTATATTCAACTCTCAAAGTCAGGTATGATAGATGTAACTAATTATCCTGCTGCTGTACGTCCTGCTCCTAGATATTGTTTAAGGGCAAATGATGATCCTATCCTAAAACCAGAGTATTATTATAATAGTGATGAAAGCCAAATTGCATTTTGTATAGAACCGACACGCTCGTCACCTTATCAAGATAAGGTAGATGCTCTAAAAAATCAGTGGAACAGTATTCCTACAAATGTCCAGCGTGGTTTTTCGACGATAATGTATCATGGCTTTCCTCACAATAGGTTAGGCTCATATGGCTTAAATGCTTCGCAGCAACGCTATGCAACGGCTTTGGCTATTCAGTTTCATTCTGTAGTTGAAGGTTATGCAGACGGTGGGCCTGAATACAATATAAAGGTTTCGCAGGCAAGATTAAATGAAGCTAAAACAACTGGTGTGTTAAAAGACGATGGCGGGAATGTAAGGATTAAAGCAGCACCTGGTCAAACAAATGTTCTAAGATACGCAATAGATCTATTCCAACTGGCACAAACCAAATCGAAATTAAGTGACAATGAATTTGTGAACATGACGGGTCAATCAGTGTCAACAATAAACGATAGTTTGACACAAAAGGGTACTCTTAGAGTTACTGGTACATCTGCTATAAAAACTATGGGATACCGTGTTTTAAGTAATACATCTGGGCTTACTAATGCTCATGTTGCCTCTGGTGGTAATGGAACGCATATAGAGTTTCATATGAATCCGGATATAGTAACGCAAAGGGCAAGCATTGTACTTAATATGATCCCTACTGATCCGATGTTTGATGATTCTACAATCTTTGCATCTGAACGACCGTTGGGAGTTAAGCAAGTAACTGTAACAACTTTTAATAAAGCTTTAAACGCTTTTTCTGATGGTCCTGGTAGGGAAATAACTATTAATCTTCCGACAGATTTAAGGGTTAAGAGTGTGTCAACTTAAACATATTCTATCGGCAACACAACTACTTGTTCAGACAGCATAAGTTTTCGATCATATTGGCACAAAATTACGCCAAGACCTCGTTTTTTATCAGGCAAATCATCTAAAGCACTGAAATTCTTAGCCATAGATATTTGAGGAGCCGCTGTCATTTTAATCTCTACTGGATAAAGTGTATCGGCGGATTCAATTACGAGATCTATTTCCCGACCATCACGATCTCGATAAAAATAAAGAGGCAGATTGATTTTCCCAGCATTGAGATAAGACTTTATAATTTCGCTGATCACAAAAGTCTCAAATACATTTCCTGCTTTTGCACCGTTTGCTAGTGTTTCAGGTGTTGGCCATCTGGTTAAAAATGCCAATAGACCTGTATCAAGAAAATATACCTTCGGTGTCTTTATGGCTCTTTTAAGCTGATTATTATAATAAGGTTGCAACAAATAGACTATTCGGGAAGTCTGAAGAATGGAAAGCCATCTCTTTACGGTATCACTACTGACCCCGATATCTTTTGCTACAGAATTATAGTTTATAAGTTCTCCGCTTCTGGCAGCAATTGCTATCATAAACTTTAAAAACTGAGCTTCGTCTGCAACCTGGGTGAGCTGCTTAATATCACGCTCAATATAAGTCTGGAGATATGAACTATAAAATACTTCCCAGTCTTTTTCTGGATAATAAACTAATTCAGGCATATATCCCCGATGAATTGATTTCCATATATTATTATAAGGGATTAACTTTTTAGATCTCTTATTAATATAGTCTTCAGTAGGCGTAAAAGGTAAATAGAAGTCACAATTATGCGCTTCCCTAAGAGAAACTCCCTGTAATTCCAGTATTCCCACTCTGCCGGCCAATGAATCGCTAACATTCTTCATCAGAACAAATGATTGGGAGCCGGTTATCAGATAGTCACCGTCTCTACGATTTTTGTCTACTCGCATTTTTAAATACACAAAAATCTCTGGAACGTACTGTATTTCATCAAGCATAAGTGGCGGTGGATTATTTTTGAGAAATAAATTAGGGTCATTTTCTGCCTGTAATCTAACAATCGGATCATCAAAAGATATTTCTTCATATTTGTTATCAGATATATGCCTGAGAAGTGTTGATTTCCCAACCTGCCTTGGTCCGGTTATCAAAGTAACCGGAAATTGGCTTTTTGTCTTTTCTGCAATTACTTCAATATGTCGTTTAAAGTATTTCATAGAAAGCCCTCTTTCCACTAAGTGCGCATCCAATCTTAGATTAGCCGAAAAAATTAATTTCTGCAAGTATTTTACTAATGCTTGAAATAATTGTGTTTTGCCAAATACAGGCTGAACAGAATCTTGCTGACGCCAAGACATCACATCTTGGCTGAAAGTGAATGATACTAGGATTTTCTACTGTTATATGCACAATTAATCTGCTGTATGGTAGAATTCAATCATATAAGTTGGTTTTGGTGGCTGATAAACATACGTGGGAGTTGGCATATGAAGAAATCAAAAGAGAACCTTGTCGTGCGAGATTATATCATTAGATCAATTTTTGATGGTGTTTTTTCTCAGGGTTTTAAGTTGCCTTCTGCCAGGTTTTTAGCTGAGAAATTCAATATAGATACAGTAAGTGTAATTTTAACTTTTAAGCAACTGGCAGAAGAAGGTTTAATTAAAGAAAAATTTCCAGGTAGGCATTATATTAATTTTGCCAGCTGTCAGGAATCTAGTTCGATGGATGTTGTAGCTTTTGTCGCTCCTGCTCAGCGAAGATTTTTCTCAATTTTTATAGATTATTTTCAAAAGATTGCTGATCATTTCAATTCGATGGTGGTTTTTGTTCAATGTTCGGAAGAAGAACCTATTGAGGAGACTTTATTGAAGCTTTATCAAAGAGGCATTAGGAATTCGGTTATCTGGCTAGATTATGAGACAATTAACAATAAAAGTGTAAAAAGACTTCATGATATGGGGATGAATCTAGTCTTTTTTGATATAACAATTCAAACGCCGTATGCGGATAGCGTGTGCCTTGATAATTCAGCTGCTATCCGAGAATTACACAATTATTTAAAAAATAAAGGCTGCAGAAGAATCATTTATGTGGGACGAGAAAATCCCGATCTAAGCAGCTATTTTGAACGTGAACAGACATTTTTAGACATATCTTCCAGTGGTAGAAATTATCTGCTGCCTTGGGATTTCAAAACATATCTTGCCAGTCCACAGACAAATTTTGTAATAGATACATTCAGACCTGAACTGCGTCCTGATAGCGTGATCTGTAGCGATGGTGAGCTTGGTATAGAGATAAAGAAAGAACTGTTGGCTTATAATATTAATAATGTAGAACTCGTTTGTATAGATGACTTTTTTGAATGCGAAACTTTGGGTATAACTGTATACAGGCAGCCCTATGATCGTTTTGCCGAAAGAATTTTTTATTGCCTGCTGGATCAAAATGAAAACAATTTGAATTGGAAAGCAAAAGTTCATCGCCTCGAGGGCGATCTTGTTATCAGATAGTTATAAAGTCAGGATAATGACAAAAAATAAAACGCTTGATACAAAAAATATTAGATGCCTGAATTGTTTAAAGTTTTGAACAAATACACCGATAGGAATTTTATAAAATTCTTTTGTTTCTAAGACAGTAAAAGCATTGTTATAGGCCTGACCTCTCTGAAAGAGAGACGCATTTTGCAGAATGGAGAAAAGTGTATGAGTTTAAACGGGGAAAAATCATCATCGGGAGAAAAAAGCGGTTCAGAAATAAAGTCCGATAAAAGGACTAAAATGACTAAGCTGAGAACAAAGTTTACTATTTTGTCGATTTTGACCAGCTTGCTTTTGACGGTTGCGATTTTTGTTTCTGCTTGGTTAGCGTTAATGAATACTAATAATAGTTCACTTGAGTTGCTTGAGAAAACCATGCGGGATGATTTTGACCGGCTTGTTCAAATGCAGGTTGAAACTGCTGTAAGTACTATTGATAGCTTTTACCAGCAATCTGTGAATGGCAGAATAACTGAGGAAGAAGCTCGACAGCTAGCTGCGGATGCTGTGAGAGAAATGCGTTATGGGGAAGATGGATATTTCTGGATAGATACATATGAAGGCGTCAATGTTGTTTTGCTTGGCGGTGATGCAGAAGGCAAGCTTCGAATAGACAGTGTTGATGCAAATGGCGTCTCTTTTATGAAAGATATTATAAATAACGGACGGCAGGAGGGTGGAGGTTTTTCTAATTATGACTTTCCGCGAGCCGGGGAAACCGAACCTGCTCCTAAACGCAGCTATTCGCTCGCTTATGAGCCGTTTCAGTGGGTGATTGGAACAGGTAATTATACAGACGATATAGATGAAATGATTGCAGCTGAGCGAAGCCAGCTCAACCAGAGATTGCTGCTTAGTCTTGCTACAATCGCTGTTATTAGTGCCGTTGTTCTTGTGTTGATTCTTATATTATCAAGCATATTTACCAGCAGAACCACCAAGCCGGTAGAGCAAATAACAGAGGCTGCTAATAAACTGAAAAATGGCGATATAGATGTAAAAATCAGTATTACAAGTTCAGATGAAATCGGAGTAATGGCGCACGCTTTCAGTGAGATGGTAGAATATTTCCAGCAGCGGGCAGAGGCAATGAAAAGTGTTGCACATGGAGATTTGAGTAAGGTTATTGAAATAAAGTCTGAAAATGATGTTTTGACAAACAGCATTAATGAAATGACCTCTACACTTAATGATATGGTGGGTGAAAGCAAACGCCTTACAGAAGCTGCAGCCCGTGGTGATCTTATGACCAGAGGTGATGCGGCTCGTTTTGAAGGTGCTTATTATGATATTGTAAACGGTATTAATCAAACGCTTGAAGGGATAACAGTCCCGATGCAGCAAGCTTTTAGTATCATGGATTCGATGACTGTTAATGATTATACAAAACGCATGAGCAAAGACTATCAGGGGATGCTACTTGATTTTGCCAATTCAGTAAACAATGTACAAGAAAGATTGATAGGTCTTCAAAATACGCTTGGATTGGTTGCGCGTGGCGATTTTTCTTCTTATCAGGAATATGTAGATATTGGGCAAATGTCTTCTGCTGACGAGCTTACTCCTTCTATAATTAAAATGATGAGGTCGGTTATGGCTCTGGCAGAGGAAACAGAGAATATCGCTCAGGCTGCAGTTAGCGGCAATCTTGATTATCGAGGAGATGAAAGTGCTTTTGCAGGTAGTTATGCTGAAGTAGTAAGTAGTCTAAATCTGGCATTGGATAATATTGCAAAACCGATTAATCAGATATCTGGCGTTTTGCTATCAATGGCTGATGGTGATTTAAGCATAAGAATGGAAGGAAGTTATGAAGGTAAATATGCAGTTATGCAAGAAGCCATAAATAGTACCGTGATGGCTATGCATAATTTAATAAGTGAGATTGCAAATGCAGCAGAACAGGTTGCATCGGGATCACAGCAGGTATCGGAAGGTAGTATGTCTTTATCTCAAGGATCAACTGAACAGGCAAGCTCGGTTGAAGAGCTTTCAGCCAGTTTGACAGAGATAGCATCACAAACAAGACAAAATGCAAGTTTTGCTGGTGAAGCAAATGCTCTTGCTAATACTGCCAGCAAAGATGCCGACCGTGGTAACAATCAGATGCAGGAAATGCTTGAAGCTATGAGCGAAATTAACACAGCTTCAGCAAATATAGCAAAAATTATAAAAGTAATTGATGATATAGCTTTCCAAACTAATATTCTTGCTCTTAACGCGGCTGTTGAAGCTGCCAGAGCAGGGCAACATGGTAAAGGATTTGCTGTTGTCGCAGAAGAAGTTAGAAATCTGGCTGCACGGTCTGCCGAAGCAGCCAAAGAGACTACGGAGTTTATAGAAACAACTATTGCAAAAGTTAATGGCGGCACAGGCATAGCAAATGATACAGCACAATCTTTGCACAATATTGTTGAAGGAATACTGAAGGTGGCAAAGATTGTTGATGACATTGCAAATGCATCAAATGAGCAGGCAAGTGGAATTGCACAGATAAACCAGGGCATAGACCAGGTATCTAAGGTTGTTCAGGCAAATTCCGCAACAGCAGAACAAAGCGCTGCTGCCAGTGAAGAGCTACGGCAACAAGCCCAGTATCTAACAGATAATATCGGCCAATTTAAGCTCTGATTTTATAATTAATAAACCTTGCAATAAGAAAAGTTATAATATATACACGGTAGCATAATCAGCTGCCGTGTATATATCTGTATTTATGAACACTTTCTACTAATGCCTGGAAATTTTCAAAAGGTACGTTTTCCATAATGTTTATCGGGGCTGCAAACATACGGCCGTTTTTACCAAGAGTTTCAATAGTTTCTTTAACATTTTTTCTGACATCATCTGGAGTTCCGTTAGCAAGAACGGATTGTGTTTTGAAACCACCGTAATAAACAACTCTGCTGCCATATCTTTGCTCAAGCTTAGTAATGTCCATTGTTTCGGCTTGTACTGGATGGATTGCATCAAGACCTATGTCAATCATTTCATCTATGAACTGTTCGCAATTTCCACAACTGTGGTGTACTACCGGTAATCCGTTTTCTTTATAGACAGACCATATTCTGGCAAGCCTTGGTTTTATAAGTTCCCTCCACAAATCAAGTGACAAAAGAGGACCGCTTTGAGTACCATAATCATCTCCGCCATGACCAAAAGCCACGTTTTTGGTGACTATAAGTCTGGCCAGATCGGTGCGGTAATCTGCAACTATATCCAGAAGTTTTTCTGCATTTTCACGATCTTCAATCATATCGCACATAAAATTATTGAATCCACGCAGCAATTCGCATCTTTCCAGTGGGCCATAATACTGTAGCATAACTACAGCATAGTTGTTCTTTTCATAGTCCTCGGCTTTTCTGTCATAATCATAAAACTGGCCTTCAGAGTTCGCTGCAGGGGGAATCAATTTGCCTAGATCTTCCCAGTTTTCAAGCGGTTCATAAACAGGTCTTTGACCAGTTGCGCCGCTGTCCCAGCCAACATTCCATTTGTCATACACAACATTTTTATTATTTGGATCTTGTCTGGCAAAACCATGCGTAAGTGCATACTCTATAAGGGTATCATCCTGCATATAACAACCGAGTTCATCCATTACATAAGCGTATCTGATATCATTTTCAAGATATTTTAGAAATTCATCGGGTGTTAATTTATATTTGGCGGCAAAATTTTCAAGGATATGGGCATCTGCAAAATGAAATTCCACTGGCAAACGATCCACAGGTTTACCGGTTAAAACGGCCATAACTCTTTCCTTACTATTCATAATAATGCTCCTCTCAATGTATAGAATACTTTCTGTTATATACATATATTGCATTTAGATTAGTGAAAGCACTTTATTAAAATGATTAAGCTATTATATGGATAATGTATCAGTAAAATGCAGTCTTAGTCAAGTTTTTTATGTCGTTTTGCACAATAGGCTTAAAGTTAAAATTGCAAAAAAAATGCAAAACAGAACAATTTATTGACATGATCAAAAGCAGTGCTACTTTATGACTTTTTGATATTGTGATAGTATTTATAGTGATTACAAATTGGGCAGGAGAAAACCAATGAACAGTAGAAATAACAATCGCAAAACCAGTCAAAATATTAGGAGGTCGGTCAATACGCCAAACAGGTATCAAAGACCTGTCCCGGTTAAGCGAAAAGTTTCTGGTCAAAAAACAAAATTGACGGGTGTTTTTGTTCTGGTTGCGGTTTTGCTGGTGATAATAACAGTGATTGTTCATTTTCAAACAAATCAGCGGAAAAATGACAAAGCACAAACACCAGGAACTTCTGGCATCGAAACCAATAATCCCACGACGCAGTTATCTGCAGTTACAAATGAGACAAATAAGACAAAAGAGACAGAAGAATCGCTCCCACGTCTCTTTTTTGAGATTGAAGCAGGAGAAAGTATTCCTGAAGAGGCTGTTTTTTTAGAAGGTACAAAAGACGGCACTATTTTGCTGACAGATATTTCTACAATTCCGTTTGCGACTCCTGGAGAGTATGAACTGGAATATAGTTTTGATGATATTATTTTTGGCGCCGATTTGAAAGTTGTTGATACAACTCCTCCTGTCATATCAGGTGCGGAGGATATTGCTGTAGAAACAGGAGATACAGTTTCATATCGGCGCAATGTTGAAGTATCTGATAACAGTGACCAGCCTGTAGAGTTAAATATTGACAGTAGTCAGGTCGATATACGGCAACCAGGTACATATGAAGTAAAATATATTGCTCAGGATTCTTCGGGTAATATTGCTGAGGCTGTGATAAAGGTTATTGTGGCTGAAAAAACGGCAAATGAACCGGATTCTGAAGAGGTGAATAGGCTGGCAGATAATATTTTGGCAGAAATTACTCAACCAGAGATGAGTCCTAGAGAAAAGGCAGAAGCAATTTACTGGTGGACAAAACAACATATTGTTTATGTTAATCACTCTGATAAGTCAAGCTGGATAACTGGAGCATATCAAGGGTTCACTAAAGGTACGGGAGATTGTTTCAATTACTTTGCTACGGCAAAAGCATTGCTTGAAAGAGCAGGTATAGATAATATTGATGTTGTTAAATCAACAGGCAGTCATTTTTGGAGTATGATAAACATTGGAAGTGGCTGGTATCATTTTGACACCACTCCCAGAAAAGCAGGCGGAGAATTTTTTATGCTTACTGATGCAGCATTGACTGAATATTCTAACAATCATAATGACTCTCATGTTTGGGACAGGGATAAATATCCGGCGACTCCTGATGCATGATTAGGATAAGAGTTCATTTTATGAAAAATTATCGGAAGGCATAGATAAAATGGAAGCAGACAAAAAAGGTACTGTTAAATTAGGCGTAATTGGTGGTCTAGGGCCACTGGCGACGGCATTGTTTTATGAACAGATTATTCGAATGACAAAAGCCGATCGTGACCAAGATCATCTTGATATGATTATATGCAGTTACCCAGGCATTGCCGACCGGACGGATTTTATAACTGGTAAAAGTAAAGACAATCCTTTGCCAGAATTGGTAAGCACAGGCTTGCAGCTTGCTGCTCAAGGTGTTGGTCTGATTGCGGTTCCATGTATCACTGCTCATTATTTTTACAAGCAGATGCAAAATCAGATTCAAGTACCTATAGTTAATATGATTGAAGAAACTACTGCTTATCTACAGCACATGAAAATCACTAAAATAGGTATAATGGCTACTGACGGAACGATACAAAGCCAGATATTTCAGAAATCTCTGGCAAAAGCAGGGATAGAAGCAATTGTTCCTGATAAAAAATATCAATCTGACATAATGCATATAATATATAACAATGTAAAAGCTGGTGTACCTGTCGAAGAAGATAGATTCTCATATGCGTCTGATTGGTTAAGAAAGCAGGGGGCACAGATAAACCTTCTGGGCTGTACAGAGCTTTCGATTGTAAAAGATACTTGCAAAATAGGTCACGGTTATTTGGATGTTCTGGAAATTTTGGCCATGTGTTGTGTCATCAGGTGCGGCGCTTTGCTAAAAGATCCGACATTTGAATTGATAACATAATAAAATTTTTACCAGGTAATTATTAGTGATTATCAGCTAGTGAGAATTTGCCTGTTTATTACTATAAATAATTATGCAAAAAGGGGAAAATATGCAAACAAATATATTAGAATATCTGGAAAATATAGTTCACAAGGTGCCAGATAAAGTTGCCTATTCTGATGGGTCTGATAGTCTTACTTTCTCTGAGGTTTTTGATCAATCAAGAGCTGTTGGTACTGCTATCGCAAATAGTGGACTATGTGGTAAGCCGATAGTTGTGTTTATGAAACGCCATCCAAGGACGGTGGCAGCTTTTTACGGTGTAGTATATAGTGGTAATTTCTATGTTCCCTTAGATGAGGAAATGCCCAGGTACAGAATAGAATTAATATTGCAGAATTTAAAACCGGAAGCATTAATATGCGATGAGACTACAAAAGAGCTTGTAAAATCATTTGACTACCAGGGAACAATACACCTTTATGAGGATATTTCGTCTTCTGAAACAGATCCGCAAAAGCTTGATCTGATCAGATCTGCAGCTATCGATACAGATCCTATATATATTGTTTTTACATCAGGCTCTACAGGTGTACCCAAAGGCGTAGTTGCATGTCATCGTTCAGTAATTGATTATATAGAACGGCTTTCTGTTATTTTGAGAGTCGATAACAGCACGATTTTTGGCAATCAAACACCGCTTTATTTTGATGCTTGCCTTAAAGAGTTGCTCCCTACTCTTAAATTTGGCGCTACTGCTTATATAATACCAAAGCAGTTGTTTATGTTTCCTCTTAAACTGGTTGAATATATGAATGAATATAAAATCAATACGGTTTGCTGGGTAGTTACTGCTCTGACAATGATTTCAGGGCTTAATGTGCTTGAAAAAGCTGTGCCGGAATCGCTACACACAATTGCTTTTGCCAGTGAGGTTTTCCCAATGAAGCAGTTTAAGTTATGGCAAAAAGCTCTTCCCGACGCGCGGTTTATAAATTTTTATGGTCCAACTGAAGCAACCGGAGTATGTTGTTATTATGAAGTAGATCGCGAATTTGCTTTGGATGAGGTTTTGCCGATAGGCAGACCATTTCCTAATAGGGAAATCCTGTTGCTTAAAGAGAATAATACTTTGGCACAAAAAGATGAAACAGGTGAAATATGTGTCAGAGGAACAACTCTTACTCATGGTTATTATCAGGATTTTGCCAGAACAAGCGAAGTTTTTGTCCAGAACCCACTTAACACCAATTATCCTGAGCTGATTTATCGAACCGGTGATCTGGGCAGGTATAATGAGCGAGGCGAACTGGTGTTTATTTCCCGTAAAGATCATCAGATCAAACATATGGGTCATAGAATAGAGCTTGGTGAGATTGAAGTAATTGCCAATACAGTAGATAAAATTGAACAATCATGCTGCATTTACGACAATGAGAAAAAAAGGATAATTCTTTTTTATGTTGGACAGGCTGATCAAATCGACGTAACAAAATATCTTAAAGAAAAACTGCCCCGGTATATGGTTCCGGCAAGGATTTTTAATCTTGAAAGTCTGCCGCTTACAGCAAACAGTAAAATAGATAGGTTGGCTGTAAAAGCAATATATGAGAAATAGAAAAAAAGCAATATATGCAAAAGTTTGAATATGTTGTATCATAGTTCGGGTATGATCATCAAAAATTATGGTGACTGTTTCTGATATGAAGAAAAAACTGGAGAGAATAATATGGAAGAAATGTTGGAAATACTAAAATCACTTCATCCTGAGGTTGATTATGAAAATTGCAATACATTAATAGATGATAAAATTCTGGACTCTTTTGATATTGTTACAATTATTACTGAAATCAACAATGAATTCGATGTTGCTGTTCCTGCGGAGGAGATTATACCGGAAAATTTCAATTCTGCCAGGACTTTGCAGGCGATGGTTGATCGTTTGCTTGATGATGAATAGTAAGATTGAATCTAAGGTGAGATAATATATGGCTTTTGTATCATTTGGATTTATATTTTTCTTAGCAGTACTGTTTTTTTTATACTATCTGATTCCAAAGAAATTTCAGTGGGTTCTTCTGCTTATAGCCAGTTATACTTTTTATGCATTTGCCGGAATTCAATTTCTCGGCTATGTTCTGGTTACTACTTTGTCGGCATGGAGCATAAGTATAGCTATAAATAGAGTACAAAGCAGACAATCAGAGTTTTTAAAAGAAAACAAAGCTGTTTTAGACCGATCAGAAAAAAAGACTTACAAAGCTTCAATGAAGAAGAAACAGCGAAACTGGCTTTTGTTGGGATTAGTCATTAACATAGGTTTGCTGGCGGTTGTAAAATATACAGATTTTATGATAGGCAATATAAATTCTATCATTGGCTTAACTGGTTCAGATAATAGATTAACGTTTATGAACATCGCTTTGCCTCTGGGGATGTCTTTTTATACTTTCCAGACTGTGGGTTATGTTATCGATGTATATAGAGGTAAACACCAACCCGAAAGAAATTTATTCAAATTAGCTCTTTTTGTCTCTTTCTTCCCACAAATGATTCAAGGGCCAATAAGTCGATTTAGCGATCTTGCTGAAACTCTCTATGCCAGACATAGTTTTGATAAAAATAAATTTGGACTTGGTCTACAACGAATTATTTGGGGATTTTTCAAAAAGATGGTAATAGCAGATAGGATTCTAGCTGCTGTAAATACTATTTTTCAGGATCCTTCTTCTTATCAGGGAACATATGTCATGCTGGGTATGTTTTTCTATGCCGCGCAGCTCTACGCTGATTTTACAGGCGGCATAGACATAACAATTGGTATTGCACAGTCACTAGGTATAAATCTTAAAGAAAATTTCGAAAGACCGTTTTTTTCAAAAACAGTTGCAGAATACTGGCGCCGTTGGCATATAACCATGGGAACTTGGTTTAAGGACTATATATTCTATCCTTTGTCTGTTTCTAAGCCTATGATGAAATTGTCAAATATTTCCAGGGCAAATCTTGGCGATGCGCTAGGTAAAAGAATTCCTGTGTACACTGCGACAATTGTAGTTTGGTTTACCACCGGACTTTGGCATGGTTCAAGCTGGAATTTTGTTGTCTGGGGACTTCTCAACGGTCTTGTTATAATAATATCTCAGGAGTTTACTCCTTTTTATAAATGGTTTCATAGCAAATTCGATGTGGAAGGAAAAACCTACTTTAGACTGTTTCAGGTTTCACGGACATTTTGGTTGATGTCTTCAATCAGGATTCTTGATTGCTATCGTAATGTGGGTGTTTCTTTCCGCCAATATGCTACTATTTTTACAGACTTTAATATTCGGGTATTTTATGATGGATCATTGCTCAAGCTTGGTTTGACTATGGCAGATTATATAATTTTGCTGGCAGGAATAGGTGCAATGACAGCAGTAAGTATGGTGCAAAGACGCGGTAGTGTTAGACTTCAGCTTGCACGTAAACCATTAGCGCTGAGGTATGCCATTTATTCAGGACTTTTTTTGATAATAATTATTTTTGGTGCTTATGGCATAGGTTATGATGCTAACCAGTTTATATATAATCAATTCTGACTTTAATAGGAGTTTTCTAAAAATGCAGGATAAAACCTCTAAGCTTAAATATATTTCCATACATATCACAGCGATAGCTCTGCTGCTTGCGCTTTTGCTTTTGCTGCAACAGTTGCTTATGCCGAAATATATGTCAGAAATATTTGAAGGTACACTTATATCTGAGTACTATGACAATAAGGGAAATAATGACGTTGTTTTTATTGGTGATTGCGAAGCTTATGAGAGCATCTCACCAATAACCCTGTGGGAGAATTATGGTATACCAAGTTATATTTTTGGCAGTGCTCAACAGCTGATATGGCAGTCATATTATTTGCTGGAAGAGGTATTGCGCTACGAAAAACCGGAAGTGGTAGTTTTTAATATTCTTGCCATGCAATATGATGAACCTCAAAGTGAACCATACAACAGGATGAGTATAGATGGCATGAGATTCGGTTTGCCTAAATTACGATCAGCCAAGGCATCCATGCTGCCTGAGGAAACTTTGGCATCGTATATATTCCCGTTGCTTAGGTATCACAGTCGCTGGAAAGAGCTTTCCTCAGATGATTTTAAATATATGTTTCAACGCGAACAAAAATCACATAATGGTTATTTGATGCGTGTAGATGTACGACCGGTCGAAACAATTCCAAGAGGGAGAACTTTGCCAGATTATAAATTTGGTGAAAAAAGTTATGAATATTTGGATAAGATGACACAATTATGTAAAGAAAATGATATAGAGTTAGTATTGATGAAAGCACCCAGTATTTATCCGTACTGGTATCCTGAATGGGAACAGCAGATAGTTGATTATGCCAATGAACATGATCTGTTGTATCTTAATTACCTTGAACTTCTTGAAGAAACTGGTATTGACTATAATCAGGATACATATGATGCAGGATTGCATCTTAATCTTAGTGGTGCAGAAAAGCTTTCGGTTCATCTGGGAGAGGTGCTGCAAACCGAGTATAATCTTACAGATTATAGGTCAGATGCAAAACTCAGTGCAGAATGGGCAAAAAGAGTAGATTTTTATTATGAGATGAAGCAACAGCAGCAAATGGAACTAGCTACCTATGGCTATTTGAAGAGTTTTGGTGGCAGACCGATAGCAGATTCAAATCAGGAGGCACCTGTAGAATCACAAGCAGAATAAGTACTTTTTTTGGTAACAGATCATAAAAAAGATGTGATGGAAGGAAAGAAGAATGTTATTTTTACAGTCAGAAAGTAATTTTAAAAAGAATTTAAAAAAGGTTTTAAGCGCAAAAGTTGTTATGACTATAGTATTAGTAATTTCTATGACATTGGTTATGGCTGCCTGCGGTAGTAATGATCAAACTCAAGAAACAACAGCCCCTGATTCTGGGGCTTCAGAAACAACAGCTGCAGATAGTGAAGGAGGTAATAACAACGGTGCTTTTGAACCTTCTGAAAATGGTTATTATTTCCAGCATTCCGGGGCGAAAATGGTGATGCATGCAAAAGTTGAACCACTTTTGCAACAGCTGGGAGAAGAATCAACTTATTTTGAAGCTGAGAGCTGTGCTTTTCAGGGCTTGGATAAAATTTATACTTATCCTGGATTTGAGCTTATGACTTATCCGATTGATGAGGTTGACTATGTATCAGCGGTAATTCTAATGGACGATAGTGTTGCTACTCCAGAGGGACTATATATTGGTTCAGACGAAGCAGAAGTTGTTGAATTGTTGGGAGATGACTATACAAAAGATCATGATGCTTATGTATATGTGCGTGATCAATCACAGCTTATGGTAATGATAGAAGACGGTGTAGTTGTTTCAATTGAATATACTGCGATTACAGAATAATTTTTGTTTTGCTATTTATATAAAGCCGTAAAAAGCCAGAGATTATAATTTGTTCTGGCTTTTATATCGGGGGAAAATAAATTTGCCAATAAGAGCAAGCGAAATTAAATATATTTGACTTTTATTTCAGCAAAATTAATACTGCCGCTAATTTCTACTGGGACTCTAGGTTCTGTCAAAGGTAAATCTTTTTTGACCTTTACTGATCCGGCAAAAGTATTCACGTGGTCAACTATTTCCCAGTTTCTTGGTATTGCCAGTACAACTTCAGAAAAATTTGCACTTACTTGTATATTTAAGCCCTCATCACTAGCCTGACATTGATCAAAGAAGAGTTTTACTGTCGAAAAATTACTGGCAGCAGTTACACGTTTTAGATTTGTTGCATGTATATATTTTGTCTGCTCACTAAAACTGACATCAATGGCGGCGTACTCGTTATCATCAAGTATTTCTTCTGTTCTTTCCCAGTTTTTGGCATCAAATTTTTTCTCGAAATAATGCTTTTTGCGAAAAATAATTGATAAACCGATGCTGAGCACTGCAACTGACAGAACCAGTAGCGTCATATTAAGATTTTGAATCCCCAGTTGTTCCTGCCACAAATAAATAACAAAAGCAAGTGGAACCAAGGACAGAAAGAATCTGAAACGAACAAAGCTTACAATAGCCAGGCCAATTAAAAGAATGCTGCCGATTATTCTAACTGCTTCATATTCTGCACCTATGCCAAGAGCCGCCAGCAGCAAGGCTATACCGCCACCAATAAAAAATAATCCCCAAAGAATTTTATCTGTTTTCATACAAATACCTCTCATTCATTTTTCTCATTACTTCTTTTCCATACATCCGTGAGCAGTAGATTTCTTTGTGTGAATTCCGAAAGGACAACAAGCTTATACCTGTAAGACCCTTTTGAACGGAAAAAACATGTAAGATGCTCACAATAGCTGATCTTGAGGCCTTAACAAAGAACCCTGGGAGCATTGCCTCAAGCTCATACAGTCTTAACTTAACCTCATAGGCCTGATCAATTGTATGAGCATAAACCCTATCCCCTTCGGTATCGAAAAACAATATTTCTTTCAAATTTATAAAATATTGTTCGTCTCCTTTGAAAAAGGTCAGTTGTTGTCTGCCAGCATCAAGCTCATTAATAAGTTTGACTATTGAATCAATTTCAGGTGTGATCTGTTGGCAATATATAACAAGTTCATCTGGCTGGTTGCCTTTTGTTTTTTCAATTCTTGCGCGCATTGTTTAACCTCACAAGCTCATTATACGACTGTGGAAAATTAAATAAATACGTTTTCGGTAAGTGGTAGAAAAGTAAAGGTTAGTGGTATAAAGATAATGGTTGAACTAAAAAATCTATAAACCGAAAAGAGCTGATATATCTTTTTCAGGAATTGCACGTTTGCTTCTTTTGCCTGCGTTTCTAAGCATAGTTTCCAGTTTTTGATCTATTGATTTTTTAACAAGTTCCTGTCCGTTCAGATCTCTGAGATCAAAAAACAGCATAGGATTTTGATCTAATCTAGCTCCTATACCGTATAATACAGCTGCTACATGTTTGCACATGCTTGCCCAGTCGGGGCAGCTGCAGTCAAAGTAAATTTCCTTAGGAGAAGGGAATAAACCATAATTTCTGTCTGCAAAAAGAATCTCTAATTCCTTTGGGAATTTTCCTTCAACTAACTGCTCCAGTGAGTCAATTCTGTTATTACATAATGAGATAATCTGTTCTTGTTTTTTGTCACTTAAAATATCAATGCTGATTCGGACTGTATAGACTTTTGAACCACTTCCAAGAACCATAGCGTCTATTTGCCCTTTAGATATTTTCAAATCCAAAACTGTATTATTACGAACATAGCTTTTGCCGCGACCTATACGGTTGCTATAGTCTGCATAACTTTCGAGGTTTAAATTCCAGGCTTTGCCCCACCAGTTTTTGGCTAGTGTCCTGCCATCAATCAATACTGGCTCAATATCGGGGTTTTTCTTTTTCAGTTTTGCCAGTTTTTTTGCTGCCTTTTCTTTTTTTTCGGCTGCCGTTTCATATTTGGGATAACTGTAATAGCTCATTACACTTCACCGCCCAATGCAAACATCGTCATAAGTTCCTCGTTACTATATTCAGTAATCCACTGTTCGTTGCTGGAGCTTAAAATATCACCCGACAATTTTTGTTTGTCCTGAATAATGGCATCAATTTTTTCTTCAATCGTTCCTTTTGTAACAAATTTATGCACCATAACATTTTTCGTCTGACCAATACGGAAAGCTCGGTCTGTCGCCTGGTTTTCAACAGCTGGATTCCACCATCTGTCAAAATGAATAACATGATTAGCAGATGTAAGATTAAGCCCCACACCTCCGGCTTTTAGAGAAAGAACCATATAAGGGATATATTGTTCGCCGTTGAATTTTTCAACCATCTCGCTACGTTTTTTTACAGGGGTACCGCCATGAAGAATAAATCCTTCTTTAGAAAATATCTCCTTTAGAAATTCGGAGAGGGGCTCTGTCATTTCTCTAAACTGGGTGAAAATCAAAACCTTTTCCTTCTTATCGCGTATAACTTCACATATTTCTCGTAATTGCTCAAATTTACCGCTATGTATTGGTTTGAAATCTTCTCTGCCCAGATACTGATCAGGATGATTGCATATCTGTTTGAATTTCATAATACTGCTTAGAACCAGACCTTTTCTTTCGATTCCCTCAGTGCTTTCAAGTTTTTCCGAAATTTGTCTGATCAACTGTTCATAAAGAGCGATCTGTTTTTTTGATAATGTGGTAAAAGCGTTCATTTCAAGTTTATCCGGCAGATCGGCAATTATGCTTTTATCAGTTTTTAATCTTCTTAGAATAAACGGTTGAATCATTTTACGAAGTCTGGCATAGCCGCTAATGTTATCATCAAGTTCCTTGGTGAAAGTAGTAAATTCCTTGATTGTACCCAGAAGTCCCTGATTCAGAAAATCAAATAATGACCAAAGATCACCCAATCTGTTCTCAATTGGAGTTCCTGTAAGGGCAATTCTCATTTTAGCTGGAATAGCTTTTATTGCCTTTGTCTGCTTAGTACCCGGGTTTTTTATTGCCTGTGCTTCATCAAGAATCAGATAATCCCATTTCTGATTTTTTAATTCCTCCAACCTAACTGCCATACCATAAGTAGTAATATATAAAAAACTGCCTTCTTTTATTTGCAGCGCCTCAGAGCCTTTTAAATCACTTTTGTGAAGAATTTGATAGGGCATTTCAGGTGCGAATTTTTCGATTTCCTTCTGCCAGTTACCTATTAAAGACGCTGGCAGAATAAGAAGAGCCTGACCCTTGGTATTTAACCTATGATGTTCAAGAAAAGCAATCAGCTGAATAGTTTTACCAAGACCCATATCGTCTGCCAGACATGCACCAAAACCAAGTTGTGACATCTGATTAAGCCAGCAATATCCGGTTTTTTGGTATGTTCGCAGCACAGCCTGGAATGAATCTGCAGTATTTATACTGTCAATTTTATCAGGCTGAATCAATTTATCCTTTACGGATCTGAGCCATTGCCCATTAGAGATCGACAAATCAATGTCTAGTTTTGTGGAATCAAGTAATTTGTCAATATTTAGTTCAAGTCTCATTGCCTCTCCAAGAGAAATATCCTCGTTTTGGGAAAGGTTTTTTATTTTATCAAAAGCTAAAAGAACAGTTTCCAGTTTCCTTTTATCGATTTCGACCCACTTGCCTTTGTACTGAATCAAACCTTCCGCCATGTTCAAAAAAGCTTTTAGTTCTTTTTCTGTTAAGGGGTCATCCCCTAATTTCAAAGCTGGTACAAAATCCATAATAGCATTTAGTCCGACTTTGGAAGGTTTGTTTTCTCCTACCATGACCGAAAGACTTAAAGAATTTGTCTTTTTGCGCCACCAGTCAGGAACCCTACACATAATACCTGCTTCTTCGTAAATTGAGATCTCCTTTAAGAAAGTATATGCCTCTTCGGTCGTTAGTTTCAAAGGAGAGAAAAGTTCACCACTTTCTAGCAAATCCGAAACAAACAAACTTTTATCTGCTGCCTTGATGACCGTAGAAATAAGAGAGAGCAATTTCTTTTCGTCTCCATCAAACTCTTTTAATGCGTTTTTCAAGGGAGTATGCACGGCTCGCTTGCTTTTAACTGGCTTTGTTGAATAGGTTGCCATAAAAGCGAAAGGGTAAAGTTCATCACTGTTCTCAACCAAGTGAAAAAACACTCTCCCAACAACATTGATGTTTGAATTGTGTTCGGCAAAAAATCTGCTTACAGTGCCGTCATATTCTTTGATTTCTGTGCGGAAAATATTAAGTATAGTCTGCCATAAAGTCTGCAGCCATTTATTATCAACATATTCCATGCCTGTAACAAAAGGAAGTTCTTCCCGAAGCCGATATAATTCTTCCTCAGACAATTCAATCTGTATATTATCTCTGGCAAATTCTATTTCTGGCTGCTGACTCAGCTTTTTGATTAGGAGTTCTGAAATTTGGTGAAGATATTCTATAGAAGGAGAAAACCATTCCTGTTTATTAAGAAAACCAAGCAGAAAAAGTGTTTTATATTTATCCGCTGTAAATGATTTTGCCCATGCCGTAATAATGTCCGTAGCTTTATCCCCTTCAGAAATATTCTTGTCGCTATCTATACTGGATATTTCCGGTTGATCAATGACAAAGGTTTCCGGTAAAAACCAAGCATCAAGTATTTTTGTATTTTGTGATTTAAGACGTGCCATACTACTTTTACTCCCTCAGAACTTTATTTCTTCATTATTGAATTTGTTCTTGAACTCGTCAAGGGTTATTTGTGACATAAAATATTTCCCCTTATAATTCCTTTATAGTCAGAAAAAATCTGTCAATTTCTGGCCGGTTGCAACTTTAATCGCTCTTATGGTCAATAATTGGTAATAAGAACTTCCTGACTTTCTCCTCGTGCAGTATTATGCGAAGAATTAGAGTAGTTATGATTCAGATAGTGAATCCTATATTTATTAGCCCACCGTATTAAAGAAGTGTTTTCTCCGCCTTTATGAGTTAAAACATTTGACAAAGCAAATCGAAGATTTCTTTGATGCAACGAATCAAGAAGATTGAGCAGCTTAATTTCCTGTTTTTCATTCCAGTTCTTAAATCCCCTGTTACCATCATTATAGGAACCTGTGGTAATCAGATAAGGGGGATCACAATAAATAAGATCATCTTTCCCCAAGCTGGCGAAAGTAAATTTGTCAAACTCAGTGGTAGAAAACACAATTTTTTTACTTTTAACAGATTCAATAAACAAAATAAGTTTTCGTTTTAGCTCGTCAGAAAACTGACTTCGATTCCTGCCAAAAGGATTATTATATTCATGGCTATTATTAAACCGGAACTGATAGTTAAATGAATAGCATATCAAGGTATACAAGTCTAGAGGATCTCTGCTCTGATTATAAAAATCACGGAATTTAAGAAATCCTGCTTCATTTGTTTTTGATAATGCAAACTCTTTTATTCTACCATTTATGTGTTCCAGTACCTTCGCAGTATCTGTTTCATAAAATGTTTTTAGGATTTCGATCACATAATTATTAATGTCATTTGCAAAAATTTTATTTGCTCTTATGTTGACGCCGACATTAAAACCGCCCGCAAATAAATCGACAAAATTATTTATATTGTCAGGAAATAAGGGCAGGATTTGTTTTAGCAACTTGTGTTTGCCGCCAATATAGTTCAAAGGACTTTTGATATAAGATTTACCCTTATACAAATGATTTTCAGCTTTTATAACCTGTTTAAGATATGCAGTGTTGTTTTTATTTTTACTCTTTGTTGCTTTTTTGCTGTTTATGTCTGATGCAGATTTTTCTTTTTGTTGTTTATCCTGCTTAATGTCTTTACTTATAAAGAAAAGATATTCAAATAATTCATTTGAATCTTGTTTATGCTTACTTTTATATTTTCTATAGGGGAATCTGTAAACACGATAAGTTTTTTCGATGCCATATTTTATAAGCAACCTTCGTATTTCCGACTCGTTAAGTAAACCATCTGAGGAATAGCTGACAATAATATGTCTAAATTTAGCCGATTTTATTAAGTCCTCAAAAGCTTCGGAAACATCTCTTTTTAAACAATATTTTGATTTTTCATTGTCATAGGGGCGCAGACCTGTTTTGCCATACACGACTGGTTCATCATATCTGGCTATTGTTTCCAGCAAATGATAATTAGAGATATACTGCCTGCCATTATAAGGAGGATCAATATACAAAATATCGCCTTTTAATCGTCTGATTAATTTATTTGCGTCTTCGTTATAGCAAATATTTTTACTTCTGTTATTTATTACGTCTATGCCTCGAAGCTTCAAATCACCTAAAGCTCTCTTATCCCAGTGTTTTAAATAAGCGCCATATGTACCACTGATATTTGAGATAAAGGGAACTGCCTCTACTAAGACGCCCAGCAGATAAGCATACTCTTTTCCATTTAATAACTGATCTGCTTTCCATTTTTCTATTGTCAGTCTGATAAAGTCAATGCGGCTTGCATTTTTTTCTGTAAAATACATTCGATCATTGCCTTTATATGGAGAATAAGTATGAGTTATAAAATAATCTTTTGTTATAGTAAAGTTTTCGTTTTCCAAATAATACAAAGGATCATCTATTCCTGTTTTTTTTAGTTTGGAAAATTCAGGAATAGAATTATTCTCAATTTTAGCTTTTTGGATTATGTGAGAAAAATATAAGATGTCATTGGAGATTATTCTGTAGTTTTTCTTAAAAAACTCTCCAACGACACCTGTTCCTGAAAAAATATCCGCAAAAACTTTTATGTTTTCCGAAGGATCATTTTTAACATTTTCGTCAATAACTTTTTCTATTTCTTCCAGAAGGTTTGTCTTGCTGCCGATATATCTCATTTGCACTCACATCCTATAACATCCTTATAGGATTATAAATTAAATTAATCTGGAAATCAATTTGAAAATGATAGAAAAAGTATTGACACAGAGAAATACATATCGTATGATACATATCAAGTGATATATATCATACGATATTGATATAGCTTCTAACTTTATAGAAAGCAGGAACTTTCGAGGAGGTCAGGCTTATGCCTAAAACAAAATATACCAGAGAACAGCTTGAACAGGCAGCTTTTGATATTGCCTGCGAGTCAGGTTTTGAACAGTTAACAATACGTAATATTGCTAAGCGTCTTGGTAGCTCTATTGCGCCTATTTATGTTAATTTCAAAGAGGCAGACGAGCTGAAGCAGGCGGTGATAGACCGTGCTGTACGAATTAATAAAGAGCTGCTGTCTGAGCAAAATTCTGGTGATCCTTTTTTGGATATAGGCATAGCCTCGGTTAAATTTGCAAGAAAATATCCTAAGATTTTTGATGAAGTTGTTGTTAAAAATGACAGCAAATACAGGAATCAGGAAGATAATGAATCTTTTGCCATTGAACAAATGAAAAAGGATCCTCAGTTATCGCAATTTCCCGATTCTGAATTACGTATTTTGCTGATGAAAATGCAGGCGCTGCAGGCGGGGCTTTCGCTGCTTGCAAGAAAAGAGGTTTATCAGGATTTTTTGGACGATGACTTAATAATAAAAATTCTTGATGAAACAGGAATAGATGTTGTTGAGGGAATGCTAAAAAGATTGAAAAATGGAGGGAAAAGCCATGATTAGTCAGACGAAATTAGATGAATTAACCGCTAATATCATAGATAATAAAAATATTTTTGGCACAGTTTTTTGCGTTGAAAATGAAGATGCATCAATTTCCTATACAAGTGCGGCGGGAAATATTAAAACAGATGATTATTATTTCATTGCCAGCGTTACTAAATTATATGTTACTGCTATTGTATTGATTCTAAAAAATCAGGGGCATATTAGTTTCAGTCAAAAAGCCCATAGTTTTTTTCCTGAAGGTATGTTGGATGGTATACATGTATATAAAGGAAAAGATTATTCTCGAGAAATAACGATTCAACATCTGATTAGTAATACATCTGGTTTACCCGATTATTTTTTTGGCAAAGGTGCCGATGGTAAAGGGGCAGGAGATGGTTTTCTTAAGGGGCAGGACGAAGAATGGTCACTAGAAAAAACAATTGAATTTGTTAAAGGAATGAAGCCTCGTTTTTATCCAGGACAGCCTGGCAAAGCAGTTTATTCAGATACGAATTATCAGATCCTAGGTGTTATTATTGAGAAAATTACAGGGCTGTCTGTAGCGGAGGCTTTTCAAAAATATCTTTTTGATCCATTAGGATTAAAGCAGACATATGTTTATTCCGATATTAAAGATACCAGACCTGTGCCAATGTACTATCGCAGCCAGTCTTTATATGTGCCACGCTATATGGCATCCGTTCCTGCAGAAGGTGGTATTGCGGCAACGGCAAAAGATAGTATGGTTTTCCTCAAAGCTTTTTTTAACAATTTCTATTTTGCTAAAGAGGAAATAGAAGATTTGAAAAAATGGAATTTCATGCTAATGCCTGCTACGATGTATTTCGGAATAGGTCTTGAAAAACTATGGATTCCAAGGATGATGTCGCCATTAAAACCGATAGATAATGTTTACGGTTTCTGGGGACAGACCGGAGCTTTTGCTTTTTACCATGCAGATAGTGGTCTTTATTTTACAGGGACTGCAAATCAAATTAATGGTAGAGGACATAATAAAGTTTTTAAGATAATGTTAAAGTTGATGAAAAGTTGAGAATACAATGGAAACGAAAAAACAATTTGCAGATTCTATAGAAATTCTTTTGAGCAAAAAGAAGCTTGATGATATTCAGGTAAGTGAAATTATCAAACTCACACCTTTTTCGCGAAGAACTTTTTATCGTCATTTCAAAGATAAATACGATCTGGCAAGCTGGTATTTTTCTCAATTTTATCAGAGTAGTTTTGGACAAATCACAAAAAATATTTCATGGGAAGAGGCTTTGTTGAGTCATCTTGAAATATATGAGAAAAAATACAATGTTTTTAAAAATTCTTATTCAAGCCTTGATATCAACGGTTTGCGGAATTTTGATATAGCTATTACAAGAGAAACATATGAACGATTTCTTTTATCAAAAGGTGTAGATATCAAGACTGAATTAATTCAGTTTTCGATAGAAATAGCAGCACGTGGCGGCACAGATATGGTAATTGAATGGCTTCTCGGTGGAATGAAGAAAGATAAAAAAACATTTGTACAATTGCTAAAACAGACATTACCATTGCCTATTATAAAGTATATTGATTAATTTTCAGATTCTAACTTGCATATGTCACACCAGCTTCTTTTTGTGACTTTACTTCAGTTTGTTCTGTATCTAGAATAAAAACACATGTAAATAGGAGCTGGTAAAATGAAAATTTATGATGAATTAATAGCCCGTGGATTAATCGCACAGGTGACAGATGACAAAGAGATAAAAGAGCTTGTTAATCAGGGGAAAGCAGTTTTTTATATAGGCTTTGATCCTACTGCCGATTCGTTGCATGTTGGCCATTTTATGGCTCTTTGCTTGATGAAGCGGCTACAAATGGCAGGAAATAAACCTGTTGTTCTTCTGGGAGGAGGAACTGGTTATGTGGGTGATCCTTCAGGCAGGACTGATTTAAGGTCAATGATGTCTCCAGAAACAATTAGGAGAAACTGTGATTGTTTTAGAAAACAAATTGAAAAATTTATCGAATTTAGTGATAACAAAGCAGTGTTAGTAAATAATGCAGACTGGCTGCTTGATATTAATTATATTGAGATGCTAAGAGAGACGGGTGCACATTTTTCTGTTAATAATATGTTGAGGGCAGAATGTTATAAGCAAAGACTAGAAAAAGGACTATCCTTCATAGAGTTAAATTACATGATCATGCAGGCATACGATTTTTATCACCTATTTTTGAATTATGGCTGCAATATGCAATTTGGTGGTGATGATCAATGGTCAAATATGCTTGGTGGTAGAGAGTTAATTCGCCGCAAACTAGGCAAAGATTCCTATGCAATGACGATTACTTTGCTTATGAATGCAGAAGGAAGTAAAATGGGTAAGACCGCTAAAGGTGCCGTTTGGCTTGATCCCCAAAAGACAACACCTTTTGACTTTTATCAATACTGGCGAAATATACATGATGCAGATGTAATGAAATGTATCCGTATGCTGACTTTTCTCCCATTAGAACAAATTGAAAATATGGATAGTTGGCAAGGTAGTCAATTAAATAAAGCAAAAGAAATACTTGCATATGAGCTCACTTCGCTGATACATGGACAAGAAGAAGCAAAAAAAGCAGAAGTTGCATCTAAAGCACTGTTTTTGGATGGTCGTGAAGATTTAAACATGCCTTCTACTGAAATTATATTGTCAGAACTGACAGAAGGAAATATAAATGTTCTTGATTTAATAATTTTTTGTAAAATAGCATCTTCAAAAAGTGAAGCACGTCGCTTGATTCAGCAAGGAGGTCTTACCTTAAATGATAATAAAATAAAATCGGCAGATTATCAGATATCTAAAGAACAATTACTATCGGGTGTAAAAATAAAAAAAGGAAAAAAGATTTATCATCGGGCGTTTTTAAAAAATGATTATGTTGGCTAAATACTGAAAACCTGTATATTTTATCTGGTCTTTTTCGCACTATTTTGATAGACTATCTGAGAATAGTTTGATATCTATCATTTATATGAGCCCTGACCAGAGAGGAATATATTATGGAACTTATTTTCGAACAAATGGCCGGACTCCAGCTCCTGAATCACTTTTTTATTACCTTGCTTATTATCATCCCGATGGTGCTTATTGCACGTACAGTTGTTGCAGGTACAAGGTATTCTCCAATTCTTATTGTAGTAATCTTCGGTTTGCTTATGGGTCTTGTTCTAGTAAGGACAGGTGCGACAACGCCGGGATTGCCGGAATTTCCAATAGTAGGGCTGATGAGCAAGGTTACAATAATAGCCATGATAGCTTCGTTTTTTGTGGGTGGACAGGAATTATTTAAAATTTTGTCCGGCAAAAAATTTGATATAGAAGATATTATTACACCTTCTGATGAAGAAGTAGTTCTTGGCACTAAAAGAACACAACTGGTTTTTATTTTCAGAGCTTTTTTTATACTTATAGGTGTTGAAAGCACCAAGAGATTACTAATAGGTTTCCCCTCGGATGATATTCTAGGTTCTTTTTATCCTTTGATAGCTTATTTGGGAATTGTTGGCTCGATTATTCTAATAGATTATAAAGCAATTATTCAAAACAGACGTGGCTATATTGGTAAAGGTGTTGCAGAATTGGCAGGTATTTTGGCAATTCTGGTGCTTTCTCATTTTATTGCAGTCTGGATAAATCCTATTATTGGCTTGCCACAAATATTTTTCGCAATGATTTTATCAGCAGCTCTAGGGATGGTTTTTACAAACTGGAAATTCGGTCCTACATTAAGAGCTTTGCTTTTTGCCGGGATACCAGTAGTATTGGCTGCAAATTTTATCATAGGTGGTTCGCAATTAGTTGAGGCTTTCCAGCTTACTGAAATGTATTCTGTTATTAGTTACGGCTTCTTCGGACAAGTTTTCTGGATGTTTGGCGGGCTGTCCCTGCTTATTTTTGTAGGAAAGGCGAATCATATGCGCAATTTAGCTCCCGGCATGGCTGGGGCTCTATCACATTCTGGTCTTACCGGTGCTTGTACTGCTGGAGATCTTGGACATGATGCCGCAGCCAGAGCTCCTATCATGATTAATGTTCCGTTTTTTGGGCATATTTTTGTTTTTTCAATATTGGCGGCCAGTGCTAGCGCAGATGCTTTATTAGCAGGTTGGGC
This sequence comes from Ercella succinigenes, assembly GCF_900002895.1. Lineage (NCBI taxonomy): Bacteria > Bacillati > Bacillota > Clostridia > Eubacteriales > Oscillospiraceae > Ercella > Ercella succinigenes. The sequence goes on from NZ_CDHP01000037.1 coordinate 43,901, forward strand.
AATCCCTGTTGCAGTTGTTGGTGTTATTTTGACTATTATTGCTTTGAATAAACTAAAAAAAGCCGGAGGGATAGATGCACTGGAGGTAAAAGCTTTAATGATATTTGCTTTTGGTTGGCAACTTACGGCTGTGTTTGGTAGTTTTCTAATGCTTCACTTTGCAGGAGTACCACTTTCTTCTGCTGCTATGGCGACTTCGTCAGGGCTTTCACATTTCGGTCTTTTTGCTGCGACTCAAGGTGGAATGTTCGGTGAGCAGGCTGCAGGATTGATACCGTTCATTTTTGCTATGCCGTTCCTCGTGCATCCGGCAGTTTTTGGTATGTTTGGCAGAGCTGCCTCTAATGAAGGACGTATGCCTAGTAAAACAGCATTAATCTTTGCTATAGTGGGAACCCTTGGAATCATTTTTTCATTATTTGTGCTTTGATTACACATAGGAGCACAAGAGTGACACCTATATGTCATAATAGTTGTCGTAGCAAAAATGTAGAAAGGAACCCCCGGGGACACCCTAGCCTAAAGCCTTAAAATCACAAAAACCATTGATATTAGGGCATCATAACCGCATCCAGATGAAATTGTTGTCTGGCACCAAGTGCCAGACAAGGGCGATGATTAGATCCATTAAATCTGCTGGGGCCAGGTCATTTTAAGTGATTATCCTGATATGTGTGTCTGACACTTGTGTCAGACACGAATTGTAAAAGAAACACAAGATTATGTTGCAAACAGGGCGTTTCAAGATTTTGTTCAGAAATGTATGATCGTCCCCATATGATCCAGAAATATATGATCGCCCCATATGTTCGAATTATGATCGTCCCCCTAGGTTGCCGGAAGCGTAAAATATATTTACAAAATCGAAAAAAGGGATTGACCATAAGCTGTTTTGGTAGTAAAGTTTTCTGAATGTAATTTCAGAGGAGGGCAGCTTATGTCCGCAGCTAGAGTATCGAGATTGCGTCCATTGATTGGCAGCCGATCGTTTTACCGTGAGGCTGTTTTGGTCATGCTGCCGGTAGCCGGACAGCAGCTGCTTAGTTCCATGTTCGGCTTCTTCGACAATCTGATGGTAGGTATGGTCGATGCGGCTACACTGTCAGGTGTTACCGTTGCTAATAAAGTCTTTTTTGTTTATCAGGGCATATTCTGGGGAATAACCGGAGCCGGAGGCTTGTTATTGTCGCAGTATTATGGTGCCGGGGATCGCAAAACCTGCCAGGTTTTATTTGCGTTACAGCAACTGGCGGGATTACTGGTAGCGATAGTTTTTACCGGTATTTTGCTGGGCGCACCAGAAATGCTTCTTAGAGCTTTTGTCAGTGATCCTGCTACAATTGATGCTGGTATGAATTATGTTGAGCTGATTCGTTTCAGTTATCTGCCCGCAGCTATCTCTATGGTCAGTCTATTTTCGCTGCGCTCAGTCGGACAGAGTAAAGTTCCTTTTATAGTCGGTCTGTTTACGATTTCGATTAACATTGCCTTGAACTGGGTGTTTATTTTCGGCAAGCTTGGCTTCCCGGCTATGGGAGGACGCGGTGCGGCTCTGGCTACGCTCATAGCACGTATAGCGGAGATGCTTTTCTATTTTGTCTGGATCGGCAGCGGCCGGACATGGTTCACCTGGAATATCGCAGCGGCACGTAATGCCGGTCGTAAGCTTATCCGGATGGTTGCGGACAAAACATTCCCGCTGATTGCTAATGAATTTCTCTGGACAATGGGTACCAATATGCTATTCTGGTCTTATGCCAGAATAGATGAATACTCCTTGCCGGCATTGGTTATAGTTGAGCAGTCAATGCAGTTTGTTTATGTTTTGTTTGGTGGTATGTCTGCAGGTGTTGCTATTATGATCGGCAGTCGCCTTGGTGCAGGTCGTTTTGAAGAAGCGCGTAAGAATTCCAATCAATTGATGTTCATGGCCACATGTATAGGTCTTGTACTAATGGTTGTTTCTATTTCTATTTCCGGTTTGTTGCCGAGTTTCTTTAATGTTTCCGATGAGCTTAGGCAGATGGCAACATTGCTAATTCGCATTCAAACGGTGTTCTTCATACCGCAAATTCTTTATACAAATATTTTCTTCGTTTTGAGAGCTGGCGGAGATATTCCATCGGCTTTTCGTCTTGATGCGGTTTATACCTGGCTGGTACCAATCCCTCTTGCGATTATATTAGCCACAGTTGTACCATTGGTCACTCCTGTATCAATTGTGGTAGCATATGTGTTGACTCAATTTATGTTGAATGCCAAATTAGCTATGGCTTTTAAATATTATGCCAAAGGTTTATGGCTTAAGAATTTAACTGTGGATCATGATCAGATTGGTCAGAACGGGTATAGTTAATCGACTTGCTTATTATTTTGTAGACTCAGTAGGGTTTGTTGCCATTGTAACTCTTTACGGCTATTTTATTGAAAAAATGCCGGCAAAAGAATTAATAATACAGGCGTCTATGCTTTTTGCGGCATCTTTTTTGATCTCGTTTTTTACCGTAGAAAGACGAGTCAAAAAGTATAATATTTATTTGGCAAATCTTGAAGATGATTTCGAATCTCAATGATAGATTTTTATGATCAATAGGATAGATCTTGCTTGTATTTCGCTTTGAAGACATAGGCTTTACACAAAACAAATATATTTTTAGAAACTTTAAGATATTTCCTTCTATTTGCTTAAGAATTGACTGTTAAGATATGTATGCAGTAATAACTGTGACTATTTTGCATGTGCCAAAGACAAACACTTATGTTTGAACAGTATATGCACTGTGTGTTTATTCTAATTTTAAAAAGTATATTAAGGAGATTTTCAGATGAGCGAGAAAACAAAGGAACGTCCAAAATTCACTGGTATATATATTATGTTAGTTGTTTTAATTGTGGGTGTCATGGGGAGTGTTTCTCTTGGTGTTTTATCTTTAATAAATAACAAAGCTGTGATGGCAGAGATGCATGCTCAACTGGTAGAAGAGGATGAGGAAACAAAGGAGAATGATGTAACCATTGCTGAGCAATATATGATCGTTTCTACTGAGCATATTTCGGAAGCATATAAATCTGGTGATAAATCCAAGCTTAATGATAAAGATAAAGAAACTTTGGATATGGCGGCTAAAGTCTTGGATGAGATCATAACTACCGATATGTCTAATTATGAAAAAGAAAAGGCTGTTTATGACTGGATGACACATAATTTGCAAAATGACAGTGGGTTTTTGACAGTTATACCGACAACACAAGAAGATAGCGATAATCCATATGGTGTACTAAAATATCACAATGCAGTCTGTGTAGGGTATGCCACTACTTTCCGTTTGTTTATGCAAATGCTCGATGTGCCTTGCATGGTTGTGCATAATACAGAATATTATCATTCGTGGAATATCGTACAGCTTGATGAAAACTGGTATCATACTGATATTTATGCAGATGCCGGTTCGGGAAATTACTCTAATTTTAATATTAACGATATTATGCGTTCAAGAGAACAAAATTGGGACTCTAGATTTTTCCCGGTTGCTGATAGTTTGAAATATAATATGGCATACCAAACTGCGAAAAAGGCATCTGATATCTATTCTCTGCCTCAAAAACTTCGTGCTGCTATTGATGAGGGTGAAAGCATTCTTTCTTTGAAATTTGATTCTGATTTAACCGAAAATGATGCAAAGATAGCGGTTAGTATGATTGAGCAGATACAAAACATGATGTGGAGCATTGCTGAATATGAAAATGTTCATATGGATTATAGCTGGAATCCTGTAGAGGAAGGGTATTTGCTTGCTGTATATGTTCAAAATTATAATGAAGGCAATATAAATATTAGTGAAGAAGATCTGGAAAAAGTAGAAAATGCTATTAATGAAGCTTTTGGTGACTTAGGGTTTGATGATTCTTTTGAATGGGATTCTGATGATGATTTTGAAAACTGGGATAGTGATAAGTCATGGGAAGATAATTTGACGGAGGAGACAGCGTGATTAAAAAAGTTTTTTGCACTATGATAGCGATGCTATTGTGCCTGACAATTGCTTCCTGTGGCAATGAAAGCAGCGAGGTTGATTCTGTAAGTCTATATTCGCTTCAAACTTCTATGCTAGAGGCAGATAAAGATCTGCCTGAGATGACCAGTGTTAGCAGCAGCAACGACAATGCAGAGGATTTGTTTGCCTTCCTTTCTGATTTTGACTATAAAAAGGTAGAAGGATTCTTTTTAGCTTATTCTTCAGATGGTCTTGCTGACGAAATTGCTGTAGTAAGGCTGAAAAACAAATCGGACGTAAGCGATATGCTAAAAACTTTAGAAGATCATGTTGAGGGGCGTAAAAACCTTTATGCTTCATATCAGCCGGATCAGGTAAGCAGGGTTGAAAATGCACTTATCTTCGACAAAGGAAACTATGTAGTTCTGATAATAAGTAAAAATCAGCATAGTATTAAAACATCCTTTGAAAATGGGATCAGCAAATAAATCAGATCAGTAAAAAAGTAAGAAAGGCTAGAGTTTATGCTGTTTAGTAGTATCTTGTTTCTTTGTCTTTTCTTGTCGCTGACTGTTCTGATATACTATTTGTTCCCGCCTCGATACCGTAATTTGGTGCTTTTAATTGCCAGTTTGATCTTTTATGCGTGGGGCGAACCGAAGTATATTTTAATTATGCTGTTCTCAACTGTTTTTGACTATAGCAATGGGCGGCTTATTGATAGATTTAAGAACAGACAAAATGCTAAAAAAATAGTTTTAATAATTTCTCTGATAGTCAACTTGGGATTGCTATGTTATTTTAAGTACACTGATTTTGCTATTGAGAATATAAATCATTTAATTGGTACTGATTTTGGATTGCTAAGATTGGCATTGCCGATAGGGATTTCCTTTTATACTTTTCAAACATTGTCATACACTATTGATGTATATCGTGGCAGGGTTGGTGTACAGCGCAATATTATTGATTTTGGCATGTATATCTGTTTATTCCCTCAATTAATTGCAGGTCCTATTGTTAGGTATGCAGATATAGAAAAACAAATCCGAAGTAGAAAAGAAAAAGCAGATCTGATTTTTAAAGGAGTTGTTCGGTTTTCGGTCGGTCTTGGCAAAAAAGTTTTACTTGCGAATCAGATAGGAAGCCTGTGGAGTGAAATTTCTGCTTCCGGAGGATTAATACCGGCGGGAACAGCTTGGATAGGGACTTTTGCTTTTGCTTTCCAGATATATTTTGATTTTTCCGGTTATTCCGATATGGCGATAGGTTTAGGACAGATGTTTGGCTTTCGTTTGCCGGAAAATTTTAGATATCCCTATGAATCCGCCAGTATCACGGAGTTTTGGCGAAGATGGCATATTACTTTAGGAACATGGTTTAGAGAGTATCTTTATATTCCACTGGGAGGCAATAGATGTGGAAAGTTAAGACAGGTATTGAATCTCTTGATCGTGTGGGGGCTGACAGGTCTTTGGCACGGCGCTGGTTGGAATTTCTTGATTTGGGGTTTGTTTTATTTTTCTTTGCTGATGATGGAAAAACTGTTTTTGATAAAATATTTTGAAAAATGGCCGAAAGCTTTGATGCATGTTTATACTTTGCTATTTGTGATGCTTGGCTGGGTTATTTTTGCCTGTGATGATATATCTTTGCTTGCTAATTATATGAGTAGTATGTTTGGCTTTAATGGTGTCATAAACGGTATGACATTATACTATTTAAAGACATATGGCATATTATTTATAATCCTTATTATTGGTTCTACAAGTATTCCTTCCAGAATGGTAAAAAGGCTGGCTGCAAAAGCAAATATTATTGCTAAAAAAGAATTTTTAATGGAATTTAGCTTTGCTGTATTGGTTATATTTTCTAGTATCGTTCTTCTGATTGGAGACAGCTATAATCCTTTCCTTTATTTTAGGTTTTGAGGTGATAGAAAATGAGCAGAATAAAAATCGCAGGATCTGTTTTTATATTAGCTGCAATGCTTATTACAGGCATACTGATTTTTGCTTTACCTGAAAAATCTTTTTCAGAAAATGAAAATCGGGTGCTTAGTGAAAAACCTAAACTAAGCACATCTGCTATTATGACAGGGGATTTTCAAAAAAAACTGGATACGTATCTTAGTGATCAGTTCCCGGGACGTAATGCTTTGATGAAACTAGGAACGGCTATGAAGATTTTGAGTGGCAGGCGTGATATCGAAAATACTTATATTGGTAAAGATAACTACTATTTTGAGAAGATAACAGATGCAGATATTGATCAGGATAATTACAAAAAGAATTTAGAGAGAATTAATGCAATTGCTGATAAATATGATAATATCAAATTTGCTGCCTTGCTGGTGCCTTCCTCGGGAATCGTGCTGGAGGAAAAACTGCCTGAAAATGCATCTCTTTATGATGCAGAGTCGCTTTACAGTACGGCTGAGCAGGCTTTTTCAAAATGCAAACTGGTAAACCCTACTAATGATTTGAAGGCGGCAAAAGAACAATATATATATTATTCTACAGATCATCACTGGACGACTTCAGGTGCATATATAGGTTATAAGACATTTTTGGGAGAAAACGCTAAATATAGCTATGATGATAATAAAAAAGATATTGTATCAGACGCTTTTCTAGGAACACTATATTCGAGAACTTTGGATTATAGAGCTGTTCCTGATATTGTAGAAATAGCAGAGGTAAGTGAGGAAATAGAAGTTATTATTGACGGCAAAATCGGAAACATTTATGATTTGTCGTCTTTGACTGAAAAAGATAAATACAAAGTGTTTTTTGGTGGCAATTATGGATTAACAGAAATAAATACAGGCAAAGGCAGCGGAACGCTAATGGTTTTAAAGGATTCGTTTGCCAATTGTATGATACCTTTTATGACTGAAGACTATCGTAGAATTATAATGATTGATTTGCGCTATTATTCAGATTCTGTTTCTAACTTGCTTGACAATGGAGATATTGACGAAGTTCTTGTGCTTTATGAATTGAAAAATTTTACTTTAGATACTAATCTGGCAAAGCTAATGTTGTAGAGAGTAAAACGAATGGAGAAAAAACATGAGCAAGGCGAAGATTTTAATCATCGAGGATGACGCGGATATAAGAGAAGGCATTAGACTGCTGCTTGAAAGCGAAGATTATGCTGTGGTTGAGGCTAAACATGGCAGAGAAGGGATAGAATTGTTAGATGACACCATTGATCTGGTGATTTTAGATATTATGATGCCAGGTATTTCCGGTTTGAAGACCTGTGAGGAAATTCGCAAATTCTCGTATGTGCCCGTACTATTTCTGACCGCAAAATCCACGGAATCTGATAAATTAGTTGGATTGATGGTTGGTGGTGATGATTATCTGATCAAGCCTTTTTCTTATGTTGAATTGCTAGGGCGGGTAAAAGCATTGCTTAGGCGATATCATGTTTATAGCGGCAAAACAATGGCAGAAAACAACACAGAAGATGTTCTGATTAATATAGGCAATATTAAAATTAATGAGAATTTTAATGAGGTTTGGGTGGATGATAAAGAGGTAGATCTCACAGAACTGGAATATAAAATACTTTTACTCCTTATGCGTTACCCAAAGAAAACTTTCTCCGCGCAGAATCTTTATGAGAGTATTTGGAATGAACCCTATTTATATACGTCTAATAGCACTGTAATGGTGCATATCCGAAAATTAAGGATGAAAATTGAAAAGATACCAGAAACACCGGATCATATAAAAACAGTATGGGGGAAAGGGTATCGTTTTGAATAAAAGAAGATACAGTTTAAAAAGGCAAGCCTTCATTGAGATTCTGATTTCGGCATTTATCGCGATAGGTGCTTATTTCCTGCTCGATGCGGTTGTTACTTATGCGCTCGATTATTATCTTGGCAGCGCTGAGCATATCTATGAGAAAAATGATCAAAGTATGAACCAATTTGAGGAGTTTGTATTTGTTAATGAAATTGCTGCTGTAGATACCGAGCAGATCGATAACTGGGTCAAAAGAAAGCGAACAGCTTATATCATTATGGATATAACACGTGATAGCAAAATTTTATACGACTCAATAATGTATGGCTGGGAAGAAGATATTTCTTTTCAAAATGAGGAGCAAGAGTCGATTCAAGATTATAGCGAATCTGATGAGTTGGAAATAACAGATTCGGATTATGCTGCCGAAGAAACAGGTATAATTAATAGTTATAGCCAAAATGAATGGTTTCTGACCAGAGATATTGAATTTGCTGACGGCAAAGCAGAAGTATCGCTATATGGATATTTCGATGACCAACTATATATATATGCCATTATAGGTCAAATTATGCTCTCGGTTCTTATTTTTGCCGGCATCTTTGTTTTTCTGAACCGGAGAAAAATTAATTATATAGTTCAGCTTGAACAGGAAATAAAAATTCTTGAAACCGGTGGTTTGGAAAATGAGATCACAATAAAAGGAACAGATGAATTAGCCGCTCTTGCTGAAGGTCTTAATCAAATGAGACTTGCTCTTTTGGAAAATATGAAAAAGGAAGAAGAGGCTGTTAAAGCGAATTATGATCTTGTTGTTGCTATTTCGCATGATTTGCGCACTCCTTTGACAACGTTGAGCCTTTACTTGGATTTGTTGCATAAAGAAAAAAATATGGACATAGAACAATTTCAAGCTTATCTGGAAAAAAGCAGAGGCAAAGTGGTGCAAATAAAGAGGATGTCTGATCAGTTGTTTGAAAGATTTTTCCTATCCAAAAATGATCATGTTGTATTAGAAGAACCAAAAAAGGTAAAAGTAATCTTTGAAGATTATTTATCAGGTATGGCAAGCTATCTTGATATTAACGGGTTTAAGCTTGAAAGCAACATAAGCTGGATAGATGTCAAAACTTCTGTGGCTACAGACTATATCGGCAGAATCTTTGACAATATAAGTACTAATATTATTAAATATGCAGATCGGGCAGAGGCAGTAGAGCTAAAAGTTGGGGAAGAGAACGGTGAATTTTCTGTTCAGTTCTCTAACAAAATAATGCATTATGAAGAAAAAATGGAAAGAACAGAAATAGGTGTAAGGAATATAAAGATAATGATGGCAAATATGGGAGGGCTTTGTGTTGCACATCAGTCCGAAGATGATTATACCATCAAACTGCTATTTAAAATAATCTGATTAAACAGAGCAAGGAAAAATTTTCGTCGTTCTCCTGGTGCTACTCTGTTAAGCTCAAAGGTTCAAAGAACAAACCCTGCTATAAGAACAATAATGACAATAAAAGGCGCAGGAATTTTTTTGCTGAGCAGCAGTCCGATTGTAGCAAGAGTAACTATAATGTTATCAGGTGAAAATCCACTGCTCTGCATCAAGATAACAGCCGCTATGGCGATTAAACCACCGGCAACAGCGTTGATTCCTTTGAGAGAAATCTTGATAGCTTTGATTTTCTTTAGATTTTCCCAAACAGGATAAACAAAAAATATCAAAAGCAGCCCCGGAAGAAATATTCCTATTCCGCCGGCAATTGCTCCTGCAACTTGCACTAAAGCGTTGCTTCCCCTTGCTGCCATGCCTCCGGCATAGGCACTGAAGCTAAACATTGGACCAGGAAGACCTTGTACAAGGCCATATCCTGTTAGAAATTCCTGATTAGTCATATACTGATTTACTTGTACCAGTTCGCTGTGCATTACAGGGACTACAACCTGACCACCACCAAAAACAAGGTAGCCATAACGGTAAAAACTTTCGAAAAGATGCAAAATTCTGTTATCAAAAATAAATGTTATAAATATGCTTCCTACGGCAAGTGTGGCAAAAGCTATAAAATATGCCCAAGGAGGATTAAGCTTGACTTTGTTCCAAATATGATCTTCTTTCAAAAAAATCTGATTAAAAACTATGCTGGCTATTCCTCCGAATATAAGTACAGCAGGAAAAATCCAGGGAGATCTTATAAAATATGTAGTTATAGCGCTAAGAGCAAATAATATTAACGTCAGTTTGTCATTAACCACTTTTTTCCCAATATTAAATGCAGCAAGAATAATAAAACCAACAGCCATCGGGCCTATATATCGCAAGGCTTCATTGGAGATATTATTTAATGCAAAAAACTGATATATAAAAGATAATAACGTCATAACTATCAGCACAGGCATTGCCCATACAAGCATTGTTAAAAAAGCAAGTAAAGGGCCACCTATTTTGTGCCCCACGGCAACTATTGTCTGAGTGCTGGTTGGTCCTGGTAGAATACTGCATAATGCCAGTAATTCTATAAGTTCTTCTTCTGAAAGATAGTTTTTCTTCTTTACCAGCTGATGAGTAAAAACACCAATATGTGCTTCTGGGCCGCCATAAGCCCCAAGAGAACAAATAAGAACGTCTTTTAAGAACCCTATCATATCCACACCCCCCCCGCTATGCGAAGTTTTTTGAAATCAACAATATCACAAGCCTTTTTTTCAGAAGGATAAGTAATTGTATTTTATATTTAAATCTATTTAATTTAAATATTATCAACAAATTAAAAAATGAATTGAGCTTAGGTTACATTGATTTATAAAGTTTGTTAGATTTGGGTAAAATCTTAGTGCCCGGACAAGTTTTTTTGAAATTATGCAAGATGCACAATATATACTTGCAAAACAAGTCTATATTTCACAGTGGCGTTTATTGCGGTAATTTATTTGTCCATATACAATTATGCCATCTGATACAAGTTAAAAGCCCGAAAGACAAGGGGGTCACATATTTATTCAAGATTGTTTGAATAAGTGGCTCTCTTTTTTGAAGTGCAAGAAAAAGAATTGGAGGTTGCATATTATGAGACAGGTAGCTATTTATGGTAAAGGTGGGATAGGTAAATCCACAACAACACAGAACCTTACTGCCGGACTTGGCGAAATGGGAAAAAAAATTATGGTTGTAGGCTGTGATCCTAAAGCTGATTCAACCAGACTGCTGCTAGGTGGTCTGGCACAGAAAACTGTTCTTGATACCTTACGCGAAGAAGGTGAAGACATTGATCTTGAGTTGATTCTAAAAGATGGTTTTGCCGGGATTAAATGTGTAGAGTCAGGTGGTCCTGAACCAGGTGTTGGTTGTGCAGGAAGGGGTATTATCACTTCGATAGGTATGCTTGAAAGTCTGGGTGCTTATGAAGCTGATCTGGATTATGTTTTTTATGATGTTCTTGGTGACGTTGTCTGTGGTGGTTTTGCCATGCCGATCAGAGAAGGTAAGGCTCAGGAAATATATATAGTTGCCAGCGGAGAGTTAATGGCGCTGTATGCTGCTAATAATATTTCAAAAGGTATACAGAAATACGCAAATACAGGTGGTGTTAGATTAGGTGGCATTATCTGTAACAGCAGAAAAGTTGATGGTGAAAAAGGATTGCTAGAGGCATTTGCTCAAGAATTAGGAAGTCAGCTTATCTATTTCGTTCCACGCGACAATGTTGTTCAGCGTGCAGAAATTAATAAGAAAACAGTAATTCATTATGAACCCGAGGCTGAACAGGCAAATGAGTATAGACAGTTAGCATCTGCTATTGACGGCAACGATATGTTTGTAATTCCGAAACCTATGAATCAGGATCGTCTGGAAGAACTGATGATGGAGCATGGCATCCTGGATATCTAAATCGGATGCGCACTGATAATAAGATAATTTTGCGGTAAAGCGGAACATAATCAGCAGCTGGCATTTTTTTAATGCGATTGATATTTGCTGAAAAGACGGGAGGTTTTTTATGTTACTTGTCAGATCTATTATTCGTCCGGAAAAAGTTAATGAAGTACTATCTGAATTAATGTCTGCAGGTTTTCCTGCGGTTACAAAAATGGATGTATTTGGAAGAGGAAGGCAAAAAGGTATGAAGATTGGGGATATTCTTTATGATGAAATTCCCAAAGAAATGCTGCTGATGGTTGTTGAAGAAGATCAAAAGGATGATGTGATAAAAATCATCATGCGAATAGCCAGGACAGGAGAAAATGGTAATTTCGGCGATGGCAGGATTTTTATAAGTCCTGTGGAGCAGGCATGGACTATAAGTACCGGCAAGCAAGGTTTGTAGGAGGTGCTTTATGAAAGAGATTATGGCCTTTATCAGGCTTAACAAAATTAGTAAAAGTAAGGAGGCACTTGCTCAGGCCGGATTTCCTTCTTTTACCTGCCGTAAGGTTCTGGGACGAGGCAGTAAGCAACTTGATTTTTCGATGGTGCAGGACCTTCTTGAGGTAGCAGGGAGTTCTAATCCGCTGGTAGCAGAGCATCTAAGCGAAAGCAACAGATTGATTTCCAAAAGAGCAATGACCTTGATTGTTGAAGATGATGAGGTTAAAAAAGTTGTGGATATCCTTATCAATGTAAATTCTACCGGCAATCACGGTGATGGCAAAATATTTGTTATGCCTGTCCAGGAAGCATATAGAGTCAGCACAGGTGAGGCTGCTGCCGATGCATATTAAGGGGTGATACAAGTGGAAACAAAAGATAGAGTATTGGACAGATACAGTGCCCGCGTTTTTAAAAACCGCAAGGATCATATCATAAAAAAAGACGGGAAAGACCAGCAGATTGCGGCCAATACAAGAACTATTCCTGGAATAATGACGAACAGAGGCTGTTGTTATGCTGGATGTAAAGGTGTTGTGTTAGGTCCCCTAAAGGATGTCGCTTTAATTACACATGGTCCGATAGGTTGTGCTTATTATTCATGGGGTACACGCAGACACAAAGCTAAAGGAGATGAAAATACTAAAAACTTTCTGGAATACTGTTTTTCAACAGATATGCAGGAATCAGACATTGTTTTTGGTGGTGAAAAAAAGTTGCGCCAGGCAATAGCCGAAGCTGTAGAAATTTTTGATCCGGCTGCGGTAATGATATGTTCTACCTGCCCTGTGGGTCTTATAGGAGATGATATACATGCTATAGCCTCCGAAGCAGAGAAAAAATATAATCGCAAAGTTATCGCTTTTAGCTGTGAAGGTTATAAAGGTGTCAGCCAGTCAGGTGGTCACCACATTGCTAATAACGGCTTAATGAAGGAAGTTATCGGCACTGCAGAGCGTGCTATAGGCAAATATGCAATTAATCTTCTGGGCGAATATAATATCGGTGGCGATGGCTGGGAAATTGGCAGAATATTACGCAGGATAGGTTATGATGTTATTTCTGTAATGACAGGTGATGGCAGCTATGAAGAACTGACACATGCCCATCAGGCGGATCTTAATCTGGTTCAATGCCACCGCTCAATTAATTATATCGCCGAGATGTTGAAAACCAAGTATGGCACACATTGGATAAAAGTTAATTTTATAGGTCTTGAGGCAACAATCAAATCACTTCGTGATACGGCAAAATTCTTTGGAGACGAAGAGCTGATAGAACGAACAGAAGCGGTAATAGCAGATGAATTAAGCATGGTGGAAAGTGATCTTGAACAATACAGTCAAAAACTGGAAGGCAAAACTGCTGCTTTGTTCGTGGGTGGTTCAAGAGCACATCATTATCAGAGTTTATTAAAAGATTTGGGTATGGAAGTTTTGCTGGCCGGGTACGAATTTGCTCATCGAGATGATTATGAAGGCAGAGAAATTCTCGACTCAATTAAAGAAGATGCAGATAGTAAAAATATCGAATCGATCAAAGTATCACCTGATCCTGAAAAATTCAAAGTTTATCTGACTGAAGAACAGTATGCGAAGCTTAAAGCTGAAATTCCACTTGATACTTATGATGGAATGATCAACGAAATGAAAGATGGTGCGATTGTAATAGATGATCTCAACCATTTTGAGACAGAAGAGTTTTTGCGTATGTTAAAGCCAGATATTTTCTTCTCAGGAATAAAGGACAAGTATGTGGCTCAAAAAGCAGGGATTTTATCAAGACAGCTGCATTCCTACGATTATAGCGGACCTTATGCAGGTTTTCGTGGTGCAGTTAAATTTGCACATGATTTAACGATGGGACTTTATACTCCGGCATGGAGTCTGGTCAACGCTCCCTGGAAAAACAAACCAATATTGAATGGTGAATACGGAGGTGAAGCAGTATGCTGAATCTGACACCGGATAAAGTTAATGAAAGAAGCGCACTTCGCATTAATCCGGCGAAAACATGTCAACCGGTTGGCGCTATGTATGCAGCTTTAGGAGTACATGCATGTATGCCACATAGTCATGGTTCTCAAGGATGTTGTTCTTTTCACAGAATGTTTTTGACCAGACATTTTAAGGAACCTGCAATAGCTGCCTCAAGTTCTTTTACGGAAGGTGCATCCGTTTTTGGTGGTGGCAGTAATCTGAAAACATCTGTAAAAAACATTTTTGATTTATATGATCCTGAAATAATAGCAGTACATACAACCTGTCTTTCTGAAACCATAGGAGATGATCTGGGATCATTGATAGCTGATATTAAGATTCCGGAAGGTAAAAAGGTTGTACACACAAATACCCCAAGTTATGTTGGTTCTCACATCTCGGGTTTCAGCAATATGCTTTCAGGATTCATTAAATACCTTTCAGTAAGGGAAAAAGATAAAACAAGACAAAAACTGGCGGTGCTGCCTGGTTTTGTTAATCCCGGTGATATGCGTGAATTACATAGAATGCTTAATTTGATGTCTGTAGAAGCGATAGTATTTCCTGACACCAGTGATGTACTTGATGTTCCGATGACAGGTAAATACGACATGTATCCTGATGGTGGAACAACTGTAAAAGAAATTAAAGCACTTGGTGATTGTATAAAAACGATTGCTCTTGGAGAACTTACCAGCGAGCAACCAGCAGGTGATCTTAAAAGAAAATGCCGTGTCCCTTACGAATTGATGCCTTTGCCTATTGGGATTCAGGCAACAGATGCTCTGCTTACGGTTTTGTCGGAATTAAGTATGACTGAAGTTAATATGGAACTGGAGCGTGAAAGAGGGCAGCTGGTAGATATAATGCTTGATTCACATGCTTATACTCATGACAAAAAAGTTGCAATTTTCGGAGATCCTGACACTGTGCTGGGCTTGACCTCACTTGTTTTAGAAATGGGAATGCAACCGGTCTATCTGGTTACTGGGACTCCGGGGGAAGCTTTTACGGCTAAGACCAAAGCTCTGCTGTCGGCATATGCAGTCGAAAATACTAAAATCAAAGCATCAGGAGATTTGTTCGAATTGCATCAATGGATTAAGCAGGAGCCGGTTGACCTCTTAATTGGCGGAACACATGGCAAATATATTGCCAGAGCAGAAGATATTCCATTTGTTAGAGCCGGTTTCCCAATCATGGACAGATACGCACATGCTTATCAGCCTTTGATCGGGTACAGGGGTGGCATGCGCATGGCAGAACTTATTTTGAATGCACTTATGGATCGTATGGACAGAGATGTAAAAGAAGAAGATTTTGAAATGGTAATGTAAACCTTGATTTCAGCAGGAAGGTGGTCGTGCAAATGTCTGGGGAAAAAAGATTGAAAACAGAGATATTGGAAAAAAGACAGGCTTTTGTCTGTCGCAAAGAGAACAATGGCAAGAGCACGAGCCTTTCTTGCGATCAGGCAAGCGTGTCTGGATCTATCAGTCAGAGAGCGTGTGTATACTGTGGAGCAAGAGTTGTGCTCAATCCGATAACGGACGCCTTTCATCTGGTGCATGGTCCTATAGGCTGCGCAAGCTATACCTGGGACATAAGAGGAAGCCTTAGCAGCGGCAGTGATCTCTATAGAAATAGTTTCTCAACAGATCTGATTGAAACTGATGTTATTTTTGGAGGGGAAAAAAGACTTTCCGCAGCACTTGATGAAATAGTTAACAAATATAAACCACCTCTGATTTTTGTATATGCTACTTGCATAGTTGGTGTAATAGGCGACGATGTTGCTGCGATTTGTAAAAGTGCAGAAGCTAAACATTCGATAAGAGTTATTCCGGTTATGGCTCCAGGATTTGCAGGTACAAAATCTGTTGGATATAAGCTGGCATGTGAGGCTCTGCTATCTTTGATCAAACCTTATAGTCTAAAAAAATCTGAATATAACAAGAGAAAAGGTATAAATATTTTAGGTGACTTTAATCTTGCAGGTGAGATGTGGATTATAAGAAATATGCTGCATGAACTGGATATAGATGTTGTTGCAGGAATAACAGGTGATTCCTCTGTAGAAGAATTGACCAAAGCTCCACAGGCTGGTCTTAACATAGTACAGTGTGCAGGGTCGATGACCTGGCTGGCAAAAAGAATGGAACAAGAGCATGAAATACCTTGGATAAAAGTTAGTTTTTTTGGGCTTACCGATACAGCTGCGTCTTTGAGAGCAATAGCTGCAACAGTTGGCAACCCTAAAGTAATTGCCAGAGCAGAACACTTTATTGAAAAAGAAACAAAAAGAGTTGAAACACAACTTGATTATTATAGATCACGTCTTAATGGCAAGAAAGCTGCGATTTATGTTGGTGGAGGATTTAAGGCAATATCTTTAATCAGACAATTTCGTGAAATAGGCATGGACACTGTCCTGGTAGGAACACAAACCGGTAAAAAAGATGATTATGAGATAATCAATGGCCTTGTTAGTCCTGGCACGGTTGTTCTTGATGATACAAATCCTGCTGAGCTGGAAAGATTCCTTTCAGAAACAGGTGCGGATATTCTGGCCGGAGGAGTAAAAGAGAGACCTCTTGCTTATAAACTGGGAATAGCATTTTGCGATCATAATCACGAGCGCAAACAACCTCTGGCAGGTTTTGAGGGAACTTTGAATTTTGCAAAAGAAGTTGATGCTTCTGTGAATAGTCCGGTTTGGGGCTGGTTGAAGGAGGGATAAATAATATGTTAAAAACAAATCGTCCTGTTTTAACAACTCTTACAGCAAATCCATGCAAAATGTGTATGCCGATGGGCGCTGCTACTGCTTTCATGGGCTTAGCAGATTCGCTGGTGCTTTTGCACGGATCACAAGGTTGCAGTACATATATAAGAAGGCATATGGCGACACATTATAATGAGCCTGTAGATATTGCCTCATCTTCACTTACAGAGCACGGCACGGTTTATGGTGGTGAAAAACAGTTATTTGAAGGGCTGGACAATCTTATAAAAGTATATAATCCGGCCATAATCGGAGTTGCAACAACATGCCTTGCAGAAACTATTGGTGAAGATATAAACGGTATGGCGCTAAAATATAATTCAGAAAAAAATAGCAAAGCTAGAATTGTGCCCGTATCCACCCCCGGATATAGTGGCACACAATATGAAGGTTATTTTAGAACTTTATATGCGATAGTAAAACAACTGGTTTTACCGCCTGAGAAAAAGGGCAAGCATATAAACCTGATTACTTCACCTGTTAGCCCGGCAGATGCCAGATGGCTGAAACAGTTGTTTTCTGCTTTTGAACTGGAAGTAATACTTTTGCCCGATTTGTCTGGAACATTGGATGGCGGTGCCGGCGAAACAACTTTGAACCGCCGCCGGAGCGGAACTCCTATCGAAAAGATACAAAACATGTCTGAGGCTCAAGCAACTATAGAACTGACGCATTTTGTACCGGATAGTTTTTCACCGGGTAAATTGTTGCAAGATGAATTCGGAGTTCCACTTATAAGCCTGAATCTTCCTGTTGGCATTCAGGATAATGACGCATTAATTGATCAGCTTGAAAAATTAAGCGGCAAAAAACGTCCAACAGAAATAGAAGATCAAAGATCAAGATATCTGGATGCAATTATAGATAGTCACAAATATATGGCTGAAGGCAGGGCAGTAATCTTTGGTGAACCTGACCTTGTATATAGTTTGCTTAAATTATGCTGTGAAAGCGGTATTGTGCCGGTTTCTTGTACTACAGGCAGCAGAATCAGTGATTTTGAGAAAAGCATACGTGAAGATTTTAGTAGCTGGTGCCAAACTGATGTTTTGGGAAAATGCCAAATAGAAGACGATACAGATTTTCAGAAAATTGAAGAAATTACGTTAACAGGTAAAGCAAATCTATTAATAGGAAGCTCGGACGGTCGTAGAATTGAAGAAAAAACTGGTGTTGCTCTGATCAGATGTGGTTTTCCTATACATGACAGAATTGGCGGGCAGCGTCTGAGAATGCTTGGTTATGATGGTTCTCTCATGATGCTTGATCAAATAACAAATGAACTTTTGGCTGCAAAAGAAACAGGATTCAGAAAAAAGGTGAAAAAAGAATTCTTGTTAACCGATACTTTAATTGAAAGAACTGAAAAGGCGGCATCCAAACCTAAGCAGGAACCCGCACATCCTTGTTTTTCACCTGGTGCTGCCTGTTCCCAAGGACGTATGCACCTTCCGGTGGCTCCTGCTTGCAATATTCAATGCAATTATTGTGTTCGTAGCTTTGATTGCCCGAATGAAAGCCGCCCCGGTGTGACAACGAAGGTTTTGAGTCCTGAACAAGCTGCGGATAGATTTGCTGAGGCATCGGAACGTCTTGGGAATATAGCAGTGGCAGGGATTGCCGGTCCCGGAGATGCTTTAGCAAACTTTGAGCAGACTGTAAAAACAATAGAATTAGTGAAAGAAAAAAGCCCCGAGACTCTCATATGTTTATCTACCAATGGGTTGATGTTGCCATTTTATGCTGACAGGCTTTTGCAAATTGGGGTTACACATTTAACGGTGACAATAAATGCTATTGACCCACAAATAGGAGCGCAGATATATAAGCATATAGATTATTTTGGCAAACGTTATTCTGGTGTTGAGGGAGCCAAGATTTTGATAAAAAATCAGCTTGACGGATTAGCTTGGCTTGCGGACAAAGAGATCACTGTAAAAGTTAATACTGTTTTGATAAAAGGAATAAATGATGAACACGTTGAGGAAGTGGTGAAAAAAGTAAAAGAGCTTGGCTGCAGTATGAGTAATATTATGCAGATGATACCTGTTAAAGGCAGTGCTTTTGAAAATCAGCCAATGGTAAGCCGCAAGGAATTAGATAAAAAACGTGAAATTTGCGGAGAACATATCAAGCAGATGTATCATTGTCAGCAATGCAGGGCCGATGCTGTCGGACTGCTGCATCAAGATAAATCAGCGCTGTTTGGCAAATCTGATCGACAAGAATCAGATCAGGAAGCCGTAACGAAGTCTGAGAAGAAAATAGCCGTATTTTCTCAGGGTGGTTGGCTGGTTGACCAGCATTTTGGCCAGGCTAGAGAAATCAGTATATATACAATCAGAGATAAAAAACCAATATTGCTGGAAAAAAGGAAATTGGAATCTGCTTATTGTCAGGGTGAAGTGGAGTGTGATTATTCTACTACTTCTGCCGATAAAGAAAATAGAATGGCAAATCTAATGTCAGTACTGCAGGACTGCAGTGCAGTAGTAACGATGCGTATAGGTGATAAACCGCTAAATCAGCTTAAGAAAAAAGGCATTAAAGTAATAACGACTTATGAACCTATTCTGGAAGTGTTAGCAAGACTGGATTTTTCTGCCTGACAAAAAGAGAAGGGAAGTGTTTTTATGGTTCAACCTAAATATCATGTGTTCATTTGTACAAGCTGTCGTCTGAATGGTCAAATTCGAGGGTTTTGTGCCGGTAAGGGAGCAATTGATCTTTTGCAATTGATGGCCGAAGAGATTGATGAAAATGATCTTTCGTCGGATGTGATGCTGACACATACCGGCTGCTTTGGTATTTGCGACAAAGGGCCTATCATGGTCGTATATCCAGAAGGTGTCTGGTACGGGGATTTAAGTGAGAATGATATCCCTGAAATTGTAGAAAAACATTTGGTAGGTGGGGAGCCTGTAAAGAGAAAAATGATATGAGGTAGGTGGCTGTATTGATCAGACTTATCGACAAAACTTTAACACAAAAAATTAAAGGTGATGCTTCATCGGAGCAGATCATACTTTTTTGTGAGCTTTTGATACAGCTTGGTGTCGATACGATTGAAATGAATCAGCAAATATTTGATTTTCTCCATAAATTTGAACAAGAAAAGCTGTTAAATATACCTGTATTGATCAGATTAAAATCTGACAATATTTCTGAAGAATATTCCATGTATGAGTGTATCTCGTCAGTTAAAAAAGGTGAAACACATTTAGGCATAATTTCTGATCTTCGGCTAAATGATGTTAAAGAATTAACCAATTTTATTAGAAGCGAGCGGCAGGATGACTTTAGGATAAGCGGACTTTCCTCATTTTTGCATTATGATTACAAAGTCCTGCTATCTGAATTGAACCGGGCATATGGGAATCGCGTTTCTTTCTGCCCTTCAGACAGTTTTTTTAGTGCAAATGCATTGGCTGTGGAGTGGTTGCTGGCAGGCGGCAAGAAAATTGCAACAAGTTTTTGTGGTTACGGAAGCTTTGCGGCAAGTGAAGTAGTTTTGTTAGCAATGAAGGTTATAAGCAGAAAACGTCCGGGCAAAGGGCTTGCTATCATTCCTGAAATAAGCAAGTTGTTTGAGCAAATAACAGGTGAACAAATCTCTTCTAAACAACCAGTTTCCGGCGGCAGTATTTTTGCTGTTGAAGCTGGTATACATGCTGATGGACTGGCAAAAGGATCGCATCTTTATGAACCATATCTGCCGCAGATTGTAGGTAATTGCAGGCAGCTTGTAGTTGGCAAACATTCAGGACTGAAGGCTATCAGACTAAAGCTTAAAGAATATGGTTATCAACTGCCGGAGAAACATATGCGCAAGCTTTTGCAGGATGTACAAAACGATAGCATAAGTAAACAACGAAGTCTGACAGATGAGGAATTCTGTGATCTGGTAAAAAAAATAATGAGATATGAAGATGCTGAAAGGGATGATTAGTTGTGAACAAAACAATTAAAAAAATTGTTGATACAACTTTAAGAGATGGTGAACAAAGCGCCGGACTGGCTTTTCGTGTAGAAGATAAAGTTATGATTGCGAGTTGGCTTGATGCAATGAAAATTGATCAGATTGAGGCCGGTATACCTGCTCTTGGCAACTCTGAAATTGAAGCAGTAACCGGAATAGTTGAAAATAAAAGACATTCAGTAATTTCTACGTGGAACAGGCTAAATATCAAAGACATTGAAGCATCTGCCCAGTGTAGACCTGACATTATACATATAAGTGCGCCTGTGTCTTATGCACAGCTATATGTAAAACTTCGAAAAAATAAGAACTGGCTGACAAATCAGATACAAGCTTGTGTTGCAAAAGCACAGGATTTAGGATTCGAGGTGACGGTGGGATTTGAAGATGCCTCAAGAGCGGATATCTGCTTTATGGTAACGCTGGCAGATATGTTAAAAAAAATGCAGGTTCAGACAATACGTATTGCGGATACAGTAGGTGTAATGCATCCAACAAAGACAGAGGACATGATATCAATGCTTATTAAGGAAACAGGTATAGATATTGAATTTCATTCCCATAATGATCTTGGGATGGCAGTTGCTAACTCCGTTGCTGCCTGTAAAGCCGGAGCGATAGCTGCGGATTGTACAATAAGTGGTATTGGTGAGCGGGCAGGTAATTGCAATCTTCGCCATTTCCTGATAGCCGCTGCCAGCCACTATGAGCTGGCTATTTCCCCAGAACAGGCAAAATGGCTGGAGGATAATATTACAGTTTTTATGCCTGAAGTCGATTATGAATCAAATTTACAAAGCTGATTTTACCGTTGATCAAGGAGCTGATATAAAAATGAAGAAAATAATCTCTACAGCAGGAGGGACAGTCCTGGTATCAGTAGCTATAATGATGTTTTTGGCGTTAGCTTTAATTGCTTCCGGTTGTGCTGCTTCAGCAGCAGGAGCTCAATACACGCTGACGATATCTGCTGCTGCCAGTTTGCAAAATCCTCTTTCTGAGATTGGAAAACTTTATGGTGATTATGATTCAAATGTCGTTATAGTCTTTAATTTTGGAGGGTCAGGTTCACTTCAGCAACAAATAGAGCAAGGTGCTCCGACCGATTTGTTCATTTCAGCCGGTGCTGTGCAGATGAACACTCTGGAGAAAAATGATTTGATTATCGCAGAATCAAGAATTGATCTCTTATATAACAGTCTGGTTTTGGCAAGCTCGATAAATTCAGAAATTATTTTCGATTCGTTTGAAGAACTAAATTTTGCAGATTTTGATTATTTGGCTATTGGCAATCCGAAAATAGTTCCTGCCGGGTTTTATGCCAGACAGGCTCTAAACAGTTATGAGCTGATGGACTTACTTGAAAACAAATTGATATTTGCAAAAGATGTTCGCGAAGTTGCTGCCTGGCTGGAAAATGGCAATGCTGATCTTGGGATTCTTTTCGCCACAGATGTTTATGAACGCAGTGACTTGGAAATTATAGCTGAAATTCCTGCCGAGAAACACGACAGGATAGTGTATCCAGCCGCTGTTATCTCTTCAACAGATTATGTGCAGCAATCTCAGCAATTTCTTGATTTTTTGAAATCAGATATTGGCAAAGAAGTATTCATGAGGTATGGTTTTGAAATGAATTAGCAGAAGGGTGGCGAGTGAAATGCAACATGCTATATTTGAAACCGTTTTGCTAGCGGGCATTTATGACTGGTCGCCATTAAGACTTTCTTTGAAAATAGCTTTTTTTGCGGTGCCAATAGTTTTCTTTGCAGGCACTTTGCTTGGCAGGTTTGCAGCGGGTATAAAAACCCGTTTCATTAATATTATCGACATTTTACTTACGCTTCCTTTGATATTACCGCCTACCGTTACCGGTTTTGTGTTGCTTTGGATTTTCGGGACAAAGTCTTTTATCGGAAGATCTTTGCAGCAGATGGGTTTGAATATGATTTTTACTTGGCAGGCAGCGGTTTTAGCAGCAACAATAGCAGCAATACCCCTGATGTATAGATCTGCCAAAGCTGCTTTTGAACAAATAGATGGTAATTTAATAGCCGCAGCCAGAACACTTGGCATGTCTGAGCTAAAAATATTGCTGGTAATACAGGTGCCATTGGCAAAACCTGGACTTAAAAGTGGTCTTATACTAGCCTTTGCCAGAGGTCTGGGAGAATTCGGGGCAACTGTGATGATATCTGGCAGTATACCTGGGAGAACAAGAACCTTGCCTATTGCTGTTTATGATGCTGTACAACAGGGAGATTGGCATCAGGCAATGATTTGGTCGGCTATGCTTTTCCTGTTATCAATTTCGCTGATACTTATAAGCAACAGAAAAACAGCGGAGGTAAAAATATGAGTCTGAAACTCCAAATTACTAAAAAATTATCTGAGTTCAGTATAGATATAGATGTAAACATAACAGGAAAAAGAATAGGGTTGGTTGGAGCAAGTGGCAGTGGCAAAAGCTTTACTCTGCGTTGCATATGTGGTTTGGAAAAGCCTGATGAAGGGAAAATATCATATTATGAGACCGTATTTTTTGACAGCATGATTAAAACAAATATTTCGGCTGCCAAGCGAAAAATCGGTCTTGTATTGCAAAACTATGCTCTTTTCCCTCATATGTCGGTCGAAGCAAATCTGACCGCTGGATTAGTAAATATTACGGCGAAACAGAGAAAGTACCTTGTGAGGAAAAGAGCCAATGAATATGGAATAGGTAATTTTCTTAAAAAGCTTCCCGGACAACTTTCCGGAGGGCAACAGCAAAGAATTGCTTTGTTAAGAGCTTTGCTTCCAGAACCGGATATGCTGCTTCTTGATGAGCCTCTTTCAGCTCTTGATCCCCACACACGGAGAAATATGCTCAGACAGCTTGATGATGATCTGTCTGATTATACAGGAATAGTTATTATGGTTTCGCATGATCTGGATGAAATATATTCTTTTTGTGACCAGATTATTATTATTGATCAGGGCAGAATAATTGAAGCAGGAAATTGCGAACAAGTAATAAAAACTCCCCATAACCACATCTCAGCAGAACTATGCGGAATAGAAAACATTTCGCCACTTGCAAAAATTGAAGAAGGATATTTGTTGGCAAACAAATGGAACATTGTTTTTGAATCAAGCAAAATAACTGATCCTGATAGTAGTTCTTTTGTTGGTATCAAAGCAAAAAATATTGAAGTTCTGGAAACAACTCATTGTATTTCGGATATTAACAATGATGAATATTATGAAGAAAGTAATAAGAGAGAAATTCAGAATGACAGAAAAGATATTAACTGTGGCTGGTTTCTCTGTAAGAAAGTCTTTGATATCAGAGAATACACACGCCTGATATGTGTGCCGATAGATAAAAATTCTGGTGAAAATATAGTCAGTATGGAAACAATGCCAAAAGAACTGATCGTCGATGTAGGTAATCATAAAGATTCTTTAGAAACTGTGACATCTGGTAAAAAAATAGAACCGGGTTATTATCTTAAGCTGTTTTTTCGACATGAACATATTCTGGCTTTGGTTTAATTAAATTTCCTCAATTTTTTTATTATATATGTCGTCACAACTGCTGTTCCGATTATCGTTAAGAAGGTGCTATAATTATTTAAAATGCACAACTTATAGACAATGGTAAAGCGAAATATTTTCAGAAGAAAAAGGGGGACATTTCTATGTATGCTAAAGATCAGCAGAACTCCGATGATACTTCTAAAACCGCTGTTCAGAAAACAACTCAACAAAACGAGGCTGGCAAAGAGCAGGCAAAGTCTAGTCAAGAATCAAGCTTTATTCTAAAAATACTTGCTCTATTAGCTTTTATCGGCATGGTTACTGTTAATGCACTGGCTAGTATATTGCCGATAAATGGATTGGATACCGGTGCTGTTTCTGACTCATATCCTAATCTCTTCGCGCCTGCAGGATTAACTTTTGCGATTTGGGGACTTATTTACCTGCTTTTACTTGTATTCACACTTTTTCAACTTTTGCCGGCAAAAGAAGAGGAAGCACAAATACGTCTGAAAAAGGTGCAGATATTATTTGTTATCTCCTCATTGGCTAATATGGCCTGGATATTCGCCTGGCATTACAGGCAAATAGGTATTTCTGTTCTGCTCATGCTGGTTTTATTGATTTGTCTGATTCTGATAGATCGCAATCTATCAAGAAAAAAACTTACTTTTAAAGAACGACTCTACTTAAAACTTCCCTTTAGTATATATTTTGGCTGGATCTCAGTTGCTACAGTGGCTAATATCACAACATGGCTTGTAAGTACAGGTTGGAACCGTTTTGGCCTATCAGAAAGCCTTTGGATGGTGATGGTGACAATTATCGCTACGCTTATTGCTCTTGCAGTTGTTTCGAGCCGCATGAACTGGGCATATGGAGCTGTTTTCGTCTGGGCATATGCAGGCATACTCATAAAACATCTTGCCCCTGATGCTTTTGCTGCACAGTATACGGCAGTGATTGTTACTGTAAGTATCTGTCTTGGTTTAATTGCAGCGTCTTCGTTATTAGCCTTTTTCGGAAGAAGTTTTAAAATATCAAAAAAGTCCTAGTACATTTTCTACTTCTTCTTTATGCTCAAACAAAGTACAGCCGCCTTTATGAGGCTGTGTTGCAGCTGTGCTAATTTTACGTATTTTAGCAAAAAAATCAGATGCTAAAACATCAGAGAGTGATTGTTCTTTTAAGTTCATTTTTGAATACGGCGAAAAAGGACAAGGCTCTGCACCACCATTGGCATTAATGTGAAAAAAGCCTCGTCCGGCAGCAAGACATCCACCCATTGCCTGTTCATCTCCCGGGAAAGATAAAATGATCATGCCTTTATTATTTTTATCACTGCAGAGCAGATCAACCTCTGCCTGCAGTTCTTTTAATTCGTCTTCAGATAGAATCAAATTTTCAGTACCTGTCTCCGCCGGAACATATTCGATATAAAACAATATGCCACAGCCTTGATTTCTGATTTTTCTTACGAAATCCCCATCAGTTACAGCTGACATGTTTTCGCTGGTAACTGTGATGGATATGCCAAAAAGAATGCCTCGTTGTTTCAACGTGCTCAAGCAGTTCTCCACTTTTTCTGATACTCCTTCACCTCTTCTGGCGTCGGTAATATTGGCATCTCCTTCGATACTTATTACAGGGATAATATTCCGGTTTTGGTCAAAAAAATCCAGATAATCATTATTTATCATGGTACCATTGGTGAAAACCGGAAATATGAGATTGCCTATGTTCGCGGCATTTTCGATAATATCACGACGAATTAAAGGCTCGCCTCCTGCCAGCAAAACAAAAGACACTCCTAAATCAGAGGCCTGAGTGAAAATTCGCTGCCAATCCTCAGTTTTCAATTCTTCCTGTGGCATATCATCACAACAAGCACCGTTTGCCCGCGAATAACAACCAGCGCAATGCAAATTACAGCTTGAAGTGATACTTGCGATCAAAAAAGGTGGAACATGTAATCCTTCTTTTTCAAGCTCCTCCCTTTTTTTGCTGCTTTTACGGAGTGCTGCCATCATTTTGAGCATAAAAGCCTGGCCTTTTAGATTACCCAGATAGAATCTTTTGGCTGTATCAGCTATGTTTATTATCCCTTTATTCATTAGATTATTTATGTTCATTAGATTTCAGATACCCCTTTTTAAAATTTGCTTACTTAAAAACAGTCATTGAGAAATTTGTTGTAACATGATTATAATATGAAAAGCATGAAATATCGTATTTAATTGGTAAATTTGTAAGCATGGTACGGTAATATCTGGAAGTTTTTAGAATGAGCAATCAAAATTTCCACTGAGTAAAGTTTACGGGAAATGTTTGGGAGAAAAAATGAAGAAAAATGTAGATCAATCACCAGTTGAAGAATTGAAGCAAATGTCTGAACGCAAGTCTTTTTCGATCAGACCAGGTTTTGTGTTTATACTGACTATTATATTTTCGATTTTGTTCATTGCGGCTGGCTGGTATTTTAATCAGGTGGCACCTTTTCATAGTGACCAAATCAATTCTTACCGGGCAAATGTAAACTTGATTACGCATTTTGAAGAGGATGAATTTGAATTAGGTGAAAATCAGATTATTAAGAACAAAGAAATACATTTTCTTGCGGAGATAAAAAGTGGAGATCTAAAAGGAGAGCTTGTTTCTGCTACCCAGTATATTGATGGCATGTCTGCCGTAAATCCGGTTGAAGTAAGTTCCGGATCAAGGGTTTTACTGACTCCTGTTTCCGATATGTTTGAAAGTGATGCGGAATTTGTTTTTGTAGAATACGATAGAAGCCGTACCCTGATAATGCTGCTTGCCCTGTTTTTTATTGCATTGATAATTTTTGGCAGAATGAAGGGCTTTCGTACTATTTTGTCGCTTGTAATAACATTTATGGCTCTTTTCTTTGTCTTTATTCCTGCTATTTTAAACGAACGGAATATATATCTGACAACGCTGGTAACATGTTCCTTTATCGTACTTGTAACATTGCTTATTATTAATGGCGCCAATATAAAATCATTTTGCGCCATGATTGGAAATATTGGAGGGCTGCTTATTGCCGGCCTCCTTGCTTTGATCGTAAATCGAGCAGCAATTATAACCGGCATGATTGGCGAAGAAACTGTATATCTGCTATATGTAGAGAATGCACCAAAGCTTGACCTTGCAGCTATTGTCTGGAGCGGCATGGTAATAGGAGCTTTGGGTGCAGTTATGGATGTTGCAATGAGTGTTGCCTCTTCTATGCATGAGATATCCGGACATATGGAAAGAAAAGATAATATAAGTCTTTTGCGTGCAGGATTAAGAGTAGGGTCGGACGTTCTGGGAACGATGACAAACACCTTAATACTAGCTTATATCGGCAGTTCGCTGACCCTTGTACTCGTTCTGGTTGTCTATCAGCCCTCTTTGATGCTGATGTTAAATTCAGAAATGATCGCAGTAGAAATAATTCAATCTCTTATCGGCAGTCTGGGTATTCTTGCAGCCATTCCTATTACTTCTTTTGTAGCAGCCAAAATGTATTCCTCAAAATTATCAATTTCTCATTAATCTATCAGGATTAAAGCGGTTGGTTTTTTTGATAACCACTACTGTCGGCAAAGATATCGCCAGAATTGATAGAGCTAGCAGAATCAGTATTCCAGACCAATTGAAATCGACAATTATGAATCCGAAATATGCTGTCAAAAATATTTTTACTACTAATGAAAACAAAGTTGCTATTGCAGTTACAATTAAAGCATCAAGCATAGATTCCATATAGATTATTCCAGCTGTTTCAATTTTTCTAAAACCATTTGCTCGCATCATGGCTATTTCATATTTGCGATTATCGGTCTGATTTGAATAGACAACAAATAGTAAACACATAATGATAACAAGAATTATGATGGAAATAACAACTATAAAAGTTCTGGCCTGATCTACCATATCAGCCATAGCTTGACTGTCTTGCAACGGTACGATGACAGAGTAATTAGGATTTAAGGACAATAGCTTTGATTGAACGGATTCAAGAAAAGAAATATCAGATATTTTTAGAATTGCAGCGCTTGATTGCCAAGGAGCGAATGTATTGTCAACTTCATGTTCGCTTGTGTAATTCTTGCTGGCTTCATTAGCAGCATTTTCCATATGACTATATTCTAAAAAAATTAAATTTTGATTGCCATATACGCTATATCTATTAACAATTGAAAGATCCAAGACCCCTTTTACTGGAAATGTAAAAGTTTTCTGTTCGCTAATATCTAAATCACAGTCGTATTCTTTATTTTCATAAGTAACGTAGCTTAAAAAAACGGAAAAAGGAACACATGCATCAAATCTCAATACCACATTATTTAATTTTTTTATGCCCAGGGTATCTGCTAAAGCTTGCGATATATATATGCCCTCGGAGATATCAGCGGTAAGCAAAGTTTTTTTATCATAATTTTGCCAGTCCCAATATGGAAGAACGGTATATTGACTTGAATTATTTTCTTCAACA
Source organism: Ercella succinigenes (assembly GCF_900002895.1). NCBI lineage: Bacteria > Bacillati > Bacillota > Clostridia > Eubacteriales > Oscillospiraceae > Ercella > Ercella succinigenes. The sequence continues at coordinate 72,789 of NZ_CDHP01000037.1, forward strand.
ATATATTCGCCAATCTTGACTTCGTTCTCCAGCACCTCTATTTTGCCAGACGAAATTGATTCCGATATTCCATGCCCTGAGGATCTGAATTCATAAATTGGAAATGTGTCCTCTACCCCTTGTATTTGTGAAAAAACCGAAAAATCTTCTGATTTAAATGATAAGTACTCATCTAAATTATATTTGGTGGAGATTTGCGGGAAGGTATTATTTATAACAATGACTTCATTATCAGCAATATCATTCATTAGAGCTGTCTGCTCTTTTACAAATCCGGCACCAAATGTAGAGGATAAGAGAGTGGAAGCGATTGCAAAACCGAGTAAAAACAAACTTATTCTTTTACGCGTTCGATCTTTCCTGCTACGTTTGAACACATATAGTAATTGAGCTTTAAAAATGCTGGCTTTTTTTATTGCATTATGTCCGGGATCGTTCTTTTGTTCTGATGAGCTGTTTTTTTCTGTGAAAGATACAGGTTCTGGATTTGGATTATCGTTTGATATCAGTTTTATAGAACGGTTTTCTATTTTATAGACAATATTGCTTTGCGCCGATATGTGACTTGAATGAGTAGCTATAACGACTTTACAATTGTTTTTTGCAACAAATTTTTGGAAAATAGCCATAACTTTATCTGAATTCGGCCTATCAAGTGAGGAAGTTGGTTCGTCTGCTATTATAAGCTCGGGCTTTTTAGCAAGGGCGCAGGCTATCGCTATTCTTTGCCGTTCTCCAACAGACAATTTCTCAGGATAACTATCCTGAGAAATATCAACTCCCACGGATTCAAGCAGTATCTTGATGCCATGATGATCAATGGATTCTCCAGCAATTGCCGCATTTACTTTAAGATTGTCTGCGACTGTTAATTGGTTATTTAAATTATTATCCTGAAAAACATATCCGATTTTAGTTTTTCTATACAAACTGCAAATTTTATCATTATTTAAATCAATATCTAAATTGTCAAATATATAGGAGCACTTTTGAGAGGATATCATTCCCAGCATATATAAAATGCTTGTTTTACCTGATCCGCTTTCTCCAATGATGGAAGTGATTTTGTTATCTTGTATAGATATGTGTCCATCAGTGAGAATTTCTTTTTGAAAATTAATATTGATATTTCTTAGCTTGATCATAGAAGGTATCACCTTTCAAATTATAGTAAAACAAGCATCAGTTAAAAAGCAGTTTCGAGGTAAAATGTTCTCATCGCACTTGCGCAGCAAAGCCAAATGATGAAAATAAAATTACTATAACTGAAATTAAAGATATAAATAAAATCAACTTTTTCGCCTTGCTCTTATTTTATGGTGCATTAA
>NZ_CDHP01000038.1:0-1657 GCF_900002895.1 Ercella succinigenes
GGTCTATAACAACTGACTTAACGCCCTATTAAGACTCGGTTTCCCTTCGGCTTCGTACCTTCAGTACTTAACCTTGCCAGCTGCCATAACTCGTCGGACCGTTCTACAAAAAGTACGCCGTCGAGCATAAACGCTCTTCGACTGCTTGTAAACACAGGGTTTCAGGTTCTTTTTCACTCCCCTCCCGGGGTTCTTTTCACCTTTCCTTCACAGTACTGCTTCACTATCGGTCACCGAGTAGTATTTAGGCTTGGAGGGTGGTCCCCCCGGCTTCCCACAAGGTTTCTCGTGTCTCGTGGTACTCTGGATACTGTCCAGCTCGCTCAGTTTTCGCATACGCGACTATTACGCTCTTTGGTCCCGGCTTTCCATCCGTTCATTCTGCTAACTGATTGAGATCCTTTTTACAGTCCACAACCCCATATTACCGAAGTAATATGGTTTGGCCTCTTCCGCTTTCGCTCGCCACTACTTACGGAATCTCTTTTGATTTCTACTCCTGGGGCTACTTAGATGTTTCAGTTCACCCCGTCTCCCTCCTGTATGCTATGTATTTACATACAGGTAATCAGGCATTTACCCTGATTGGGTTTCCCCATTCGGACATCTGCGGGTCTTAGGATATTTGCTCCTAACCGCAGCTTTTCGCAGCTTGTCGCGTCCTTCATCGGCTCTCGGTGCCAAGGCATTCACCCTGCGCTCTTAGTAACTTGACCTTTTTTTGGTTCTCTTCGTCGATATCCTGACACTTTAGATGAAGTTCCAATTCCAAGACTTGCTTCTTTAGCTTACCCTTTTGTGTACTCTAAATTTACAAGACCTTTTCTTCTTTGCTTCTCTTTGTCTTTTCTATCTTTGGTCTTTTTTCTTCTTTCCTTATGCAGTTTTCAAGGTGCATGTATGCTCACGTAAGAGCTGGTGGAGATAACGAGATTCGAACTCGTGACCTCCTGCTTGCAAGGCAGGCGCTCTCCCAACTGAGCTATACCCCCGTTTACATGTCAGGGACGAACCCTGAAGATTGAACAGTGTATCTTACTTATAAAAGACTTGCCTTCTTTTCTTCAACAGCCTGCCTGTTACAGCTCTTTGCTGAAGATCGACTTATAAGACTTACGATTATTGCGTCGACAATAATCATTGTCTCCTTAGAAAGGAGGTGATCCAGCCGCACCTTCCGATACGGCTACCTTGTTACGACTTCACCCCAATTATCTGTCCCACCTTCGGCAGCGCTCTCCTTACGGTTAAACTACTGACTTCGGGTGTTACAAACTCTCATGGTGTGACGGGCGGTGTGTACAAGGCCCGGGAACGTATTCACGGCAGTATGCTGACCTGCCATTACTAGCAATTCCGACTTCATGCAGGCGAGTTGCAGCCTGCAATCTGAACTGGGACAACATTTTGGGATTCGCTCGGCCTCGCGACCTGGCTGCCCTCTGTTGTTGCCATTGTAGTACGTGTGTAGCCCAGGACATAAGGGGCATGATGATTTGACGTCGTCCCCACCTTCCTCCGTTTTGTCAACGGCAGTCTCGCCAGAGTGCCCAGCTTAACCTGATGGCAACTGACAATAGGGGTTGCGCTCGTTGCGGGACTTAACCCAACATCTCACGACACGAGCTGACGACAACCATGCACCACCTGTCTCTCT
>NZ_CDHP01000039.1:0-40815 GCF_900002895.1 Ercella succinigenes
TACAAAATGTAACTATTATTTAATACAGAAATATATTATGTTTTCTAAATTAAAAATCTAAATGGTTGTAGTATCCACGACAAGATCACCATAAGAATTCTTTTATACCATTTGGGGTTAACTGGTTTAACATCTGAATTTTTTTCGTATTCATCTGCAGAGATAGCCCTTAAGGATTGTTCTTTGAAATAATTAAAATTATAATTTAATTCTTCATTTAACTCTTTGCTTTTAATAATAAGCATTGTTTCTGTATCTATGTACTTGCTTCTGCGGTCAAAATTAAATGATCCTATTATTGATATTTCAGAGTCAATGCTTATAGATTTGGCATGGACTGAATTTTCGCCTTTGAACTCGTATAAGTCTACTCCTGTATTCAAAATATTTTTCTTGTTCAGACGATAATCTGACAATGCGACTAGATTATCGCCTACAGCTTTTGAATTTAATAATAGTTCTACCTGATCTGTTGTCTGACATATTTCTGTTATATCATCATACATAGCTTTATTGAAAACAGCATAAGGTGACTGAATAACGACCTTTGATTCTGCCGATTTCATTAATTCTATCATCTGAAACCAGACCAGAGGTTCTTTTCCTTTAGTGTGAATTGGATTATTAATCAAATGTATTTGGTCAACAGGGACAAGTATATCTGAATACTCTATTTCAATATTTAAAGGTGATTCTGGATTGGATTGCATACTTTTATAATGGTCTGAAAGATCAAATTTCTTTGTTTCAACACGATTGTTTTTTAATCGTGGTTCGCTTCCATACATTGTTCTGTTTACATCTAAAGACCACAAGGAATCGAAATATTCTATGATTTCATATATGGAAGAAGGCAAATCGGCTTTTTCTAATTTGTTGTTGTATACCAAAACTTCTCTATCATAACTCATTTTATCAGGCTCATAGTCACCGAGAAAATAATCATAATTGTTTCTTCCGCCGATTAAATATGCGTTGTCATCTACAATTAATATTTTGTCATGCATTCTCCCGTGCAGACGCCAAGGTCTTGATATAGATGGTAGTTGATAAAACTTGAATTCTATATTGGGGTGATTTCCGGCGGCATAGAACAAAGATTTTCTTGACATATGCATGCTTCCGGCCAAACCGTCAACTAAAATTTCTACCTGAACTCCTCGATCGGCAGCTGCTATAAGGCATGCAATTACATCTTGACTGCTGTTATCGTTTCTCATATCAAAAGTTGATAAACGAATCTGGTTTTCTGCTTGTTCAATCATCTGCAGTCTTATACTCAGAGCATCCATTCCGTCTTCTATGATAGCAGCATAATCTGATACTGTAAGTTCTGAATTGAGAATGTCTGGCAGAACAAATTCCTGCTTAAAATCAGCACTGACTTGCTGTTCAATTATAAAAGGTGCTGAAGAACCGATAATAAAATATATTATAATTAAAAGAGAAATATTACGGATTTTAAATTTTCGGTTTTTTCTTTGACTTTCCATAACCACTAATTGATTCTATTAATAAAATTGCCTATCTGCTGATATGCGGCGCCTAAAGCTGACGCTTCATAGTGATGATTACATGTTTTAATATAATTACCGTCAGGCTCAAAAGTGTTCAACTCTGCAGCTTTAGATCTTAGATCATCTATATATGGTTCCATAAAACCGCCTACATATCCACCAATTATAATATTGCTGTCGAATATCATTCTCAGACTATTTACCTGAATTGCAAGATAATATAAGTACTCGTCCCATATTTTTTGCAGGTTGTTGTCACCTTTGCTTAATTTCAGAAAAAATATATCCAGTTTACCATCAGTATGTTCGGAGAGAATAGTTGCATTGCAATATGCGTCAAAACAGCCTTTTTTACCGCAGTAGCAAAGTTTTCCTTCAGGAACAATAGTATTGTGACCAAACTCTGCACTTCTCCAGTTATCACCGATGAAAAGTTGCTTAAGAACATAATCTTCTTTGCCATAAAACTGCTCGTTTCCCAATATAGCTCCACCGACACCATTACTTAAAGAAAGATAAATTCTGCCCTTTACAGGATTTTTGCCACTTATTTCGGCAACCATAGCTGCATTTGCATCGTTTAGGAAAAAACAGTCATATGGGATTTCCTTTGTAATAAAATTAAAAGGTACATCAAATATTCTTAATACGTGAGAATGAGATATTTTACGATTTCTATAATCCATAATACCTGGAATTGATATTCCTACACCAAGTACTTTTTCCTTTTCTACGGAGCTTCTTTTTATTGCCTGCTCAATAAATTCGAAAATCTGTCTGTAGTATACTGTCTTGTTTTGAAAATCTATCTTAAACTTCTCACTTGATACCATTTCTCCTTTGAGGTTTGCAATGACAATACTGATATTACGCTTTCCTATTTCCAAACCTATACCAAAATAAGCATTTGCCACAACATCTAGTGACCTTGCTTTTCTGCCTCCTTTGGAAGCTATTGTGCCTGTTTCTGTAATCAACCCGGAAGCTATCAGCTCTTTAACGTTTTGCAGCACGGTGGGGCCGCTTATGCGCAAAGCATTAGCAATTTCAGGCATAGAAACGTTATCATGATTTTTAATGTAATTAAAAGTATTAATTTTATTTATTCTTTTTACCTGAATATTGCTTGTTATCATAATATTTACACCTGCAGAAATTTATTTGTATACTCATACTCTTGGTAGTTTAACATAACTGCAGTAAAGTGTGAATATTCTGTCTAAATAGTATTTTATAGCTTTCGTTGTGTATTTTTTACCAGCCTTGTTTTTTTATCCAGTCTGAAATATCTTGAATTATTCGTTCTTTTTCTGTTACGAAACTTTGGCTGAAATCGTCTGATTTTAATAACCTGGCTATTATATCTGAAGAGTGAAATTTACAACCTTCCAGAAGGATCGCTATATCTTTTAAAAGATCGCTTTCCAAAGCATCTGAATAAATTCGAGATTTCTTTATGAAACCATCGCTAATAACAAATCCTAGACGTATCATGCCCCAGTCAAATCTTGTTTCAATTTCAATATCGAAATTTATAGTTTCACCATATCTCCAATCCCATGAGGAAAAAGTTTTTTCTATCGTAGAGAAACTTTGATCAACATTGAACTCGTGATCTGTTAAATATTTATAACTATATTCATTTTCCCGATTTTCATTCAACTGTTCAACATAAAGATGAAAAGAATCAATCATTGATTCCTCAAGATCCTTTACAGTTATGTCCGGCGCAATAGATTTTAGATTAGTTATTCTTGATCTAACAGATTTTACTCCTTTGGCCGCTAGTTTAGCTGGCGATACAGTTAAATATCTGCCGACTCTTTCATATTCTGAATGAACCAGTAATGTTCCATGATGCAGTCCGAAACCTTTATCAATTCTGAATGCGTTGCCGGAAAATTTTAAGCCATTAGTTAGCAGGTCATTTCTTCCAGAGCGTTCTGCCTGAATTCCTGTTTTCTGAACTGCTTTTAAAACGAGGTGGAAAGTGTTGTCGAGATTAAAAAGTTTTTCGGGTAGGATGATAGAAAAATTCAAATTACCAAGATCGTGGAAAACTGCGCCGCCTCCGGTGGTTCTGCGGGCAAGTCGTCCGCCTTCCTCTTCCAGTAATGCAGTTTTGCATTCTGCCCAGGCGTTTTGATTGCGTCCTATTACTACAGTATTTTGATTTTGCCAGAGATATAATGCTACCGAATCATTATCGGGCATATTATGCATCAAATACTCTTCCAGAGCCAGATTATGCCAGGGGTTATGACTGGAAGATTTAATAATCAGTGCCTGGGACATTAAAATTACCTCGTATATTTTATTCTCATAGAAGGACAACGCGTGCTTGCCTGATTGCCTTTAAATAATCTTCCGGTAGCTGATCATCCGTAATCAAGGTCTGAATTTGATTTAATCTTGCAAAAGTATAAGGCATTCCGGTATTTACCTTACTTGAATCCATCATCAATATTACTTGCTGTGCTTTGCGAATAATAAGCCTTTTCAGCTCGGCTTCGTAATAATCGCCACAAGTGAACCCGTTTTGCAAGGAGAAGGCGCTTGCTGCCATAAAAGCTATATCTATATTTATAGATTTGACATATTCTGTAGCGTTGAAACCCGATAAGGTCAAGGTATCTCTATTCAACTGCCCGCCGGTAAGGTTCACTTTTACATTAGAATTTTTAATTAACTCGAGTGCGATATTAGGTGCCGGTGTCAGCACAAATAGATTCTGATCACTGATTTTCTGCGCAAGAGACATGCAGGTCGTTCCGGAGTCTATATAAATAGATCTTCCGGAAGAAATAAGTTGAGCTGCCTTCTCGGCGATTCTCATTTTGGCGGGGGTATTGGATGCTTGCCTTTGAGTATATACTGCCTCTTTTAACATAGACAGATGCGCAATAGACTTAGCTCCACCACGTATTCTGATAATGCGACCCTGTCTTTCAAGTGCTTCCAGATCACGCCTCAAAGTCATGCTCGAAACATCAGAATACTCTTTTTCCAGTTCAGATAGTTTTACTTCGCCTCGCATTTGAATGATCTCATTAATGGCTTCGCGTCGCTCTTTTGGCATTTGAAACCTCCAAAAATTACATGAAAATCTAGTGTGTTATGTTTAGTTAAACAAATCATAACACAGGCTGTTAATTATTACAATAATCAAGATTTCAAGCTGGGGAAAATATTTATAAAAAACAAGAATTAAAATATGTTTCTCTTAAAATCCCTTTGTTTCAGTGTTTTCAAGCTTTCTGGTTTTGGATAAAAAATTTAAATCGCTTTTTTGTTTTGATGTTAATAAATGTTAAAAGATGATAAAAGTGTGAAAAATATTAACTGTTAGGTGTTAACATTTAACAAATATGTGTTATAATCTAACATAGACATTTAAGCTATGTGAAATTAAACTGCTTTTTTAGATAACGAGCTAATTGTAGTATCTATCTAAGAGGTTTAGTAACTTGGTCAATAATAACTGAAAAGAACAAAATACATTGGTTTCTGTAAAAGGAGGATTTACTTAATGAAAACTAAAGCTGTAAGACTTTATGGGAAAAGCGATCTTAGACTGGAGGAATTTGAACTTCCGCAAATAGGTGAAGGAGAGATTCTGGCCAAAATTGTTTCTGACAGCATATGCATGTCTTCTTATAAAGCTGCAATACAAGGTTCTGATCATAAACGTGTCCCAGAAGATATTAATGAAAATCCAATAATTATAGGACATGAATTTTGTGGAGAAATAGTTGAAGTTGGGAGTAAGTGGGCAGGGCAGTTTAAGGCTGGTGATAGATTTGCGATACAGCCGGCAATCAATGATCCTAAAAATGTTTATGCCGCTCCCGGCTATACTTTCCGCCATATTGGCGGTGCTTCTCAGTACATCGTCATTCCTGAGATCGTAATGGAAAGAAACTGTCTTTTGCATTATGAAGGAGATGCTTTCTACTTTGGTTCTTTGGGTGAACCTGTATCTTGTATTGTAGGTGGTTTCCATGTTAATTATCACACTACAGCTGGTAGTTATGAGCATAAAATGGGTATAGTAGAAGGCGGCAAAATGGCTTTGCTGGCAGGTGTTGGACCAATGGGTCTTGGTGCAATTGACTATGCTATTCATGGACCGCGCCGTCCTGGTCTTCTTGTTGTCACAGATATAGATGAGGCTCGTCTGGCAAGAGCTGCTTCCATATATACTGTTGAAGAAGCCAAGAAAAATGGTGTTGAACTAATTTACGTTAATACATCCAAGATGCAGGATGTTCCTGCAGAATTATTAAAATTATCAGAAGGGGATGGATATAATGATGTTTATGTTTATGCCCCTGTTGCAGCAGTTGTAGAGCAGGCTGATAAAATACTGGCATACGATGGTTGTCTGAATTTCTTTGCCGGACCTACAAATACAGAATTTGCTGCTAGTTTTAATTTTTATAATGTTCATTATAATGCTACACATGTTGCCGGAAATAGCGGTGGTAATACCGATGACCTGATAGAATCTTTGGATCTGATGGCCAAAGGAAAACTCGATCCTTCAGCTATGATAACTCATGTTGGTGGACTTGATAGTGTTGTTGATACTACACTTAACCTTCCTAAAATACCGGGTGGTAAAAAACTTATTTATACGCATGTAAGTATGCCTCTTACAGCTTTAGATGATTTCCGCAAGCTTGGAGAAAAAGACCAGATGTTTGCTAAACTTGCCGATATTGTTGAGTCTAATAATGGACTTTGGTGTATGGAAGCTGAAAAATATCTTTTAGAAAATGCTGACTGCATCTGATTTAAGCGGCCGGATCGGACAAATCTGCCGATCCGGTTTTTGTAATTTGCTGTAAACGTTGTTGGTAAAATTCAATTAATGAAAGGATATACAAAATGTCAAATTGGATCGAGCAAATGGAAAGTAAGAAGCATGTGGCTGCGGCAATTGCACCTGCTTTACGGTCGCTTTTCAAAGAAAATGGAAAATTGCAGCTTGTTTCTTATTCAGAGACAAAAATCAGTGATGATGCTTTGAGTTTCAATGCGGATGAATATGATGATTTAGAATCTTTGTATGCTGGTTTTCAGAAAATGGCTTTGGAAAACAAGTCCGCTAAGTCAATAATGATTGAAGGTATCGGGCAATTCTCTTTCAATGAACCCGGCACAAATGCTGAACAAAACCGTCTTAAAGGGAAAATTGCATTAGTTACGGGCGGTGCCCAGGGTTTCGGTGAAGGTATCGCACGTGAACTTGCAGCTGCTGGTGCACATGTTGTCATTGCTGATTTAAACAATGAATTGGCCGGCCAGGTCGCTGGTTCTCTTTGTTCTGAATATGGTGCAAACGCAGGTAAAGCTTTTCCTGTAAATGTTGGTGATGAGAGTTCCGTTAAAGATTTGATGGAGAATATTGCTTTGGCATATGGTGGGCTGGATATTCTTGTAAGTAATGCAGGTGTGCTTAAAGCAGGTGGTTTGGAAGATATGACGCTCAACGCATTTGAATTTGTTACAAGAATAAATTACACGGCTTTCTTTTTGGTGGCTAAATACGGATCAAGACCAATGAAGATTCAGACAAGATTTGACAAAGCCTACTATGGCGATATTGTTCAAATCAATTCCAAATCAGGATTAGAAGGCTCAAACAAGAATTTTGCTTATGCAGGCGGTAAATTTGGCGGTATAGGACTTGTTCAGAGTTTTGCTAAGGAATTGGTCGAAGATAATATCAAGGTAAATGCAATCTGTCCTGGTAATTATTATGAAGGTCCACTTTGGAGTGATCCTGAAAAGGGACTTTTTACTCAGTATTTAAATGCTGGCAAAGTTCCTGGAGCTAAAACAGTAGAAGATGTTTATGAATTCTATGTTTCAAAGGTTCCTATGCGTCGTGGCTGTTCTCCATTGGATGTAACAAAAGCCATTATGTATTGTGTAGAACAACAATATGAAACCGGACAGGCAATTCCTGTCACCGGTGGACAGAATATGCTTAAATAATTAGGAGGTAAGAGAGAATATGGCTACTGCTGTAATTATGCCTCGTCAGGGGCAATCTGTTGAAAGCTGCATAATTGGTAAATGGCATAAACAAAAAGGAGATGTTGTCAAAAACGGCGACATGCTTTTTACCTATGAGACGGATAAAGCAACTTTTGACGAAACTGCAAAAGTTGATGGAGTTTTGTTGGAGTGTTTTTTTGAAGAGGGCGATGATGTTCCTTGCTTAATGAATGTCTGTGTTATTGGTGAAGAGGGAGAAGATTTTTCTGAATTTGACCCGCGTGGGGAAAATGAAGAAGAAAATGAAGAATCTGTATCAAATGAAGTTTCTGCAAAAGAAGAAGAAAAAGACGTTATCCAGACTAGCGAAAACACGATTTCTTCTGTTGCAGGTGACTTGCCAGAAGCAATCAGTCCCAGAGCAAAAAAACTGGCTGAAAAAGCAGGTGCCGATCTGAGGTTTGCTCAGCCAACGGGGCCGAAAAACCGGGTTATAGAAAGAGATGTTCAGAAATTGATAGATGAAGGCAGGCTTGTAACGCAAGCTGCCGGTTATGCGCATGGTACTGATATTGTAGGAACAGGTATAGGCGGAAGAGTATCTGTAAGTGATACGAAAAATATCGTTGCAGCAACTTCGGCTTCTGGTGGAAAAGTTGTTGATGCAGGTCCTGAGAGTTATGTAGAAAAGCATAGCAATATTCGTAAAGTTATTGCACGTTCAATGCATGCTTCACTTGCTCAAATGGCACAGCTTACCCTTAACACAAGCTTTGATGCCAGCGACATTTTATCTTTGCGCAAGCGTCTAAAAGCCGCGGGTGAAAAGGGTCTGAATACAGAAAATGGATTTGCTCTTGCAGAAAAAGTGCCTACTCTAAACGATATTATCCTTTATGCGGCGGCTAATACTTTATCAAGACATCCAGAATGCAATGCTCATTACGATGATGAAAAAATGACATTTTTCAACAGAGTGCATATGGGTGTTGCTGTTGATACTCCGCGTGGTTTAATGGTTCCTACCATTTTTAATTCAGATCTGATGAGCCTTTCAGAACTATCTGCTTCTGTGAAATCATCTGTTGCAGCATGTCAGGAGGGCACAATCAATCCAGATGTTCTCAAGGGTGGTACTTTTACTGTAACTAATTTGGGAACACTTGGTATAGAATCATTTACGCCTGTTATAAATCCACCGCAAACATGTATTCTTGGTGTAAATACAATTACGACAAAAGTGCGTGAAGTTAATGGTGAGATAAAAACCTATCCATCAATGGCACTGTCTCTTACTTTTGATCACAGAGCGCTTGACGGTGCTCCGGCAGCCAGATTCCTGAAAGATCTTAAAACAGTTCTTGAGAATTTTTCTCTGTTGCTGATGCATTAAAAAGGGAGGACAGTAATGTTTGATTTAATAGTAATAGGTGGAGGTCCAGGCGGTTATCTTGCTGCAGAACGGGCAGGTGAAGCAGGCCTATCTACTCTTCTCATAGAAAAAAATAAGCTGGGAGGGGTTTGCCTTAATGAAGGCTGTATACCTTCCAAGACTCTTTTGAACAGTGCCAAAGTATATGATCATGCAAAAAATGGTGAAAAATATGGTGTTACGTCAAGTGATGCTAAAATTGATCAGGCAGTAGTTGTTGCTCGTAAAAATAAGGTTGTGAAAAATCTTGTTGCCGGTATCAATGCTCAGTTAAAGAGTAAAAAGGTTACTATAAAGCAGGGCTTTGGCAAGATTGAAGGACGTTCCGCGGATGGAATAATAACGGTTTCTGTTGAAAATGAAAAATTTGAAGGGAAACGTTTATTGATTGCAACCGGTTCGGAAGCCGTGGTGCCGCCTATTCCCGGTGTACGTGAAGGTATGCAGGATGGTTCTGTTGTTACTAATCGTGAGATTCTAGATCTGGAAATAATTCCTGATACCATGGTTGTTGTAGGTGGTGGAGTTATAGGTCTGGAAATGGCAAATTATTTTAGCACGGTGGGTACAAAAGTTACTGTAGTTGAGATGCTTGACCATATTGCCGGTGCGGCAGATAGAGAAATAGCCTCTGTTTTGCAAAAAAGCTTTGAGAAAAAAGGCATTGTTTTCCATCTTGGCTGTCAGGTTACGGAAGTAAACGGCGGCAAAGTTAGCTTTAAAGATCAGTCGGGCAAGATAAATACGACAGATTCACAGGTTACCTTGATGAGCGTCGGCAGAAGAGCGGTTACTCAGAACTTTGGACTTGAGAATATAAATGTTCTGGTAGAACGAGGACGTATAGTTACTGATTCACAAGGACGTACAAATGTACCTGGTGTATATGCCGTTGGTGATGTTAATGGTGTCTGGATGCTTGCACATGCTGCCTATCGTGAAGCAGAAGTTGCAATAAACACCATTGTAGGTAAAAAGGATAACATGCGTTATCAGGCTATGCCTTCCGTTATCTACACCAATCCAGAAATGGCTTTTGTTGGTGAAACTGAAGAAACCTGCAAAGAAAAAGGGATTGAATACAAAAAAGTATCATTGCCGATGAATTATAGTGGCCGTTATATGGCTGAAAATGACTCAGGCGACGGTTTGATCAAATTGCTAATTGATCCTGCCGATAAAAGATTGATAGGTTGTCATATGATTGGCAGTTATGCATCAGAAATTATTCTTGCTGCAGGAATGCTGGTTGAAACAGAAATGACAGTTGATCATATAAAAGAACTGATTTTCCCTCACCCGACTGTGGGCGAGATAATACGTGAAGCGATATTTCATAGCTAATATAAAGCGGAGGTAAAAAAATGGCCAAACAACTACCTGTAAACCCTAAAGAAGTAAGAGCTGCAAGCTGGATCGAATTCGAGAAAATTCCGGTGAATCAGTATCAGAAAAAACCAAGTGAAGAAACTAAAAAATTCAGTAAAGATGAAATGCTGAAAATATATCGTGATATGCGCATGATTCGTGAGTTCGAAAATATGCTGTATTCGATAAAAACAACAAACAGCTATAATGGACTTGACTACAACAATCCCGGTCCGGCTCATCTTTCTATGGGTCAGGAAGCCGCTGCTGTAGGTCAGGCTTATCATCTGAATAAAAATGACTTTATTTTCGGTTCTCATAGAAGTCATGGAGATATTTTGGCAAAAAGTCTTTCGGCGATAGAAAAGCTAACAGATCAGGAATTACTGGAAATTATGGAAGGTTTTCTTGATGGCGCGATCTGGAAAATAATCGAAAAAGATAATGTAGGCAAAGATCGTACTGTTAAGGAAATGGCAATAGATTTTCTTATTTATGGAACTCTAGCTGAAGTATTTGCCAAAAATACCGGTTTTCATAAAGGTCTCGGCGGATCTATGCACGCCTTTTTCCTTCCTTTTGGTGTATATCCTAACAATGCTATTGTCGGTGGTTCAGCCGATATTTCTGTTGGTTCTGCACTTTACAAAAAAATTAACAGTAAACCAGGAATTGTTATCTGTAATATAGGTGATGGATCTATGGGCTGTGGTCCTGTCTGGGAAGGCTTAATGATGTCGGCTATGGATCAGTTCAGAACTCTCTGGGAAGGTGATATGAAAGGCGGATTGCCGCTTATATTTAATATCATGAATAACCAGTATGCTATGGGCGGACAAACTCGTGGTGAAACAATGGGATATGACTTTGTTGCCAGGATAGGCGCAGGTGTTAATCCTGAACAGATGCATGCAGAGCGTATAGATGGTTATAATCCTTTGGCTGTAATAGATGCCATGGAAAGAAAAATGGAGATCATTAAAGAAAAACGCGGCCCGGTTCTGCTTGACACTGTTACATACCGTTATGCAGGTCATTCTCCTTCAGATGCAGATTCTTACCGTACAGTTGAGGAGAAAGAGGCTTGGGAAAGAGAAGATTCTATCCAGTCCTTCCGTTCTGATCTTGTTTTGGCAGGTGTTATCAGTGAGTCTGAATTTGAAGCTGTTGATGAATTTGTTATAAAAACTGTGACTTCAGCAGTTCGTTTGGCAATAGATCCAGAAATTTCTCCTCGTATGGATCTTAATAAAAATCCAGATGAGATTGAAAAGATAATGTTCTCTAATCAGAAAGTTGCCAAAATGGAAGATCGCCCTGCTGATATGCTGCAAAAACGTGAAGACAATGCACGTGTGAAGCAGATTGCCCGTAAGATCAGATTTGCCTACGATGAAAAAGGTAAACCTGTTTCAAAAAATAAGGCTTATCAGTTGCGTGATGGTTTGTTCGAAGCTATTTTGGATAAATTCTATGAAGATCCTACATTGGTTGCCTATGGTGAAGAAAATCGTGACTGGGGCGGAGCTTTTGCCGTATATCGTGGTTTAACAGAAGCTGTACCTTATCACAGACTGTTTAATTCTCCTATTTCAGAAGCTGCAATTGTCGGATCTGCCGTAGGCTATGCTATGAGTGGTGGACGTGCTTTGGTAGAACTTATGTACTGTGACTTCTTAGGTCGAGCAGGTGATGAAGTTTTCAATCAGCTTCCTAAATGGCAGGCAATGTCAGCCGGTATTTTGAAAATGCCTGTTGTCGTTCGTGTCTCTGTTGGTTCTAAGTATGGTGCGCAGCATTCGCAGGACTGGACTTCGCTTTGTGCACAGATTCCTGGTTTGAAAGTAGTATTCCCTGTCACTCCTTATGATTCAAAGGGTCTTATGGCTGCTGCTCTTAATGGTACTGATCCTGTACTCTTCTTTGAAAGTCAGAGAATATATGATATTGCAGAACAATTCCATGAAGGCGGAGTTCCTGAGGAAAGTTATGAAATCGAAATTGGTGAGCCAGATATCAAGAAAAAAGGTTCAGATTTGACAATTTTAACGATAGGCGCTACTTTGTACCGTGCTCTTGATGCGGCCAAAATATTCGAAGAGAAGTATGGTATAAGTGTAGAAGTTATAGACGCTCGTTCGATGGTTCCTTTTAATTATGAAATGGTAATCGAATCAGTAAAGAAAACAGGAAAAATTATTGTAGCAGGCGATGCTTGTGATCGTGGCTCTTATCTGAGTGATCTGGCTCGCAATATAAATGACCTGTGCTTTGATGATCTTGATGCACCGGCAGTAGTTCTCGGTTCACGCAACTGGATAACACCGGCATATGAACTTGAAGAACACTTCTTCCCACAGGCTGACTGGTTCATTGATATTTTCCATGAAAAAATTCAGCCGCTCAATGATTATGTTGCAAAGCAAAGCTTTACTGATGTTGAAACAATCCGCCGTAACCGACTTGGAGTATAAGAATACAAAGAGGTGCATAAATGAGTCAGGATAAAAAAAACAAGTTGATTGAACAACTGAACGCTCCGTTAGAGCAAGATAGACTAAAGGCTTTACAGGATCTGCGTGATCTTGTGATTTCCGGTGAAATATCTGCTCCTGAGAGTGGGCGTGATGTAAATAATCATATTCATACTACATATTCTTTCTCGCCATATTCACCATCAAAAGCTGTGTGGAGAGCCTGGGAATCCGGGCTCTCCACTGCTGGCATCATGGATCATGACGCCATAGCGGGTGCGAGAGAATTCATAGCGGCAGGAAGAATAATGAACCTGCCAACTACAATTGGCGCAGAATGCAGAGCATCTTTTGCCAAAACTGATTTTGCCGGTAAAAGAATAAATAATCCAGATCAGAATTCAGTAGCATACGTTGCTTTGCATGGTGTTCCGCACAGTCAAATAGATGAATTGGAACGTTTCTTTTTGCCAATAAGAAAAGCTCGCAGTATCAGAAACAGAAAAATGACAGCTAAATTAAACGAATTGCTGGCTCCTGCGGAATTGATTTTGGATTATGACCGGGATATAAAAACCTTATCTTTATATCCTGCCGGAGGAGAAGTGACGGAGAGGCATCTTCTTTATGCAGTTGCACTCAAATTGCTTGATCGCTTTGGAGCAAATATTGAGCTTATAGATTTTCTGAAGTCCAAACTAAATATCCCTGTTTCTGAAAAAGCGGCAGCTCAATTGTCAGATGATTCTAATCCCCATATTGCGTATGATTTGCTGGGATTGTTGAAAAGTGATCTTGTGGAGAAGTTTTATATATCCGCAGATGAAGAGGAGTGTCCACCGATTGCAGCGGTTGCTCATTTTGCGTCAAAGCATGGCATTGTGTTGGCATATCCTTATCTTGGAGATGTAACAAGCTCAGTTACAGGCGATAAAAAAGCTCAGACTTTTGAAGATAATTATCTTGAGGAATTATTTGAATCATTAAAATCACTTGGATTCAAAGCTGTGACTTATATGCCTTCAAGAAATACAAGAGAACAGTTAATACGATTAAAAAATCTATGTGAAAAACATGAATTCTTCCAAATCAGCGGTGAGGATATTAATCAGCCAAGGCAGGGCTTCATTTGTGAAGCAATGCGTGATCCTTTCTTTTCTAATCTTTATGATGCTGCTTGGGCTCTGATAGGGCATGAACTTACAGCAACCGACAGTCTAGATCAGGGAATGTTTTCTGAGCAGACTTTAAGCAAGATGAACAGTCTTGATGAAAGAATAGTCTTTTATCGTGATCAGGCTCTTGAACGTCATAATATTAAACAGATGGAGGTGTGATAATGAATCAATCGTATTTTGAAAAACACAAGACAAGACTGGCCGATTTTGCCAGGATGTCGCAGCAGGCAGGTGCAAGATCAGATTATGTTCAAGGTGGCGGTGGTAATACGTCATGCAAGCTAGATGATAAATTAATGGCTATAAAAGCCTCAGGTTATAGATTAGATCAAATCACGCAAGACAAAGCATATGCAGTTTTAGACTACTCTTTGTTGCGTGAGTTTTATGGCAAAACTAATCCTTCAGATCTTGAAGATGTTGAGAAATCTGGTTCAGCCAAGGCCAAAGAAGCTCTTGTGCAAATAGAAGAACTTGATGTTTTAAGACCATCGGTTGAGGCTGGCTTTCATTCTATGCTTGATATCTTTGTGCTGCACTCTCATTCTGTTTATGCCAATCTTATAACCTGTAGCGTGCAAGGCAGAGAAATTGCCGAAAAAATAATGTCTTCTTTGGGAATGCCCTATGCATATGTTCCTTATATTAATCCCGGAGCACAGCTTACTTTTGAAATTGCAGGTGCAAGAGAAACTGTAAAATCCAAGTCCGGAGTTTATCCGCAAATAATATTTATGGAAAATCATGGTTTGATAGCAACTGCAGATGATGTTGATGACTGTCTTAATATTCATGAAAAAGTTAACCAGGCAATAATTGAATATTTTGAGCTTAATGCTAAATCTTGGCCTGATATAAAACTTGATAAAATCAATGATACAATGTTTATATCAAAGACTGCATGGTTGTCAGATCGTCTTTTGAAAATGACTTGGACAGCAGATTTGTTTGCCGGTCAGGCTCTTTATCCTGATCAGTTGGTTTTTCTAGCAGGTCAAGTAAAAGAGATAGCAGCCGGTAGTGCAAAGCAGTGGCTGGATGGTGAGAAAGCTGATGAACAAAAGTGTCTGATTTTCAGAGAAACTGGTGAAGTTATATATCAGTGTAAGGAAAAAGAAGCCTTGACTATTGATCAGACTTTAACAGCAATTCTCTTCATATACGAAAATGTAGAAGCAAAAAGTTATGATGTTCAGGTAATGAATGAAGCAGGAAAAGATTTTATAAGTAACTGGGAAAGCGAAAAATACCGTAAGTCTGTTGCAGAAGAATGATTAATCAATAATTGCAGGAGGAAAGATCATGTCAGAAAAAAAACAACTACTGGCTTTTGATTTTGGTGCATCTAGTGGGCGTGCAATGCTTGGTATCTATGACGGCAGTAAAATCGAATTACAGGAAATTCACAGATTTTCAAATGATCCGGTTATGGTGAATGGAACACTATACTGGGATGTTTTGAGACTTTTTCATGAAATTAAGCAGGGTCTTATAAAAGCTAAAAATTTTGGCAAAATAGATAGTCTGGGTATTGATACATGGGGTGTTGATTTTGGTCTGATAGATAAATATGGTCAATTACTGGCTAACCCTGTGCACTATCGTGATAGCAGAACTCAGGAAATGATGGAGGAAGTCTTCAAGATTATTCCTAAAGATGTTTTATATAAACGCACAGGAATACAGTTTATTTTCTTTAATTCATTGTTTCAGTTTATGGCTTTAAAACAAAAGCGTCCTGATTTGCTTGAACAGGCAGAATGTGCATTGTTTATGCCTGATTTGTTTTTGTATCTTCTCACTGGGCGTAAAAATGCTGAATATACTATGGCATCTACTACACAAATGCTTGATCCTGTAAAAGGTGATTGGGCCTTTGATCTGATTGAAAAACTAGGTATTCCCAGCCGGTTATTCTGTCCGATACAAGATGCGGGGACTCCAGCCCTTCCTTTATCTCAGGAATTGTGTGATGAGCTTAAAATAGATCCTATACAGACTATTGCAGTAACGTCACATGATACAGCTTCGGCTGTTGTATCTGTTCCTGCAACGGAAAAAGATTTTGTCTATATTAGCAGTGGCACATGGTCTTTGATGGGCATAGAAAGTGATAATCCACTCATAAATGATCTGTCTTTTAAATATAATTTTACAAATGAAGGCGGATATGGCAGAAAAACAAGATTCTTGAAAAATATAATGGGTCTTTGGCTAATTCAAGAGTCAAGACGTCAGTGGATAAGAGAAGGTGAAGAGGTCAGTTATGCGGATATGGAAAGAGAAGCACTTACCTGCAAGCCTTTCCGGTGCTTTATAGATCCGGATGATCTTAGTCTGTCAACTCCGGGAGACATGCCTTCAAGAATAAGGAAATTATGCGAAAAAACAGGTCAGTATGTACCTCAGACCAGAGGAGAGGTTGTTCGTTGTATCTATGAGAGTCTTGCTCTTAAGTATCGTGTAACTAAAGAGCAGATAGAAGAGGTTTCACAGCGTGAATACCCTGTATTGCATGTAGTAGGTGGAGGAACAAAAGATGGTTTATTATCACAGTTTACTTCCAATGCAACCAATAGTAAGGTTATAGCAGGTCCGATTGAAGCTACAGCATTAGGCAATATGGCAGTACAGCTGATGGGGCAAGGCCAGATAAAATCTCTGGAAGAAGCTAGAAAAGTAATAGCAGCATCTTTTGATCTAAAAATTTATGAACCAGAAGACACCGAGGTTTGGGAAGTGGCTTTGAATCGTTACCGCAAATTGTATTTGTGAATTGATTAGATATAGTATAAAAAAAGAAGCTGCTGCATTGATGAAATTAACTGTCATTAATGCACGGCTTCTTTTTAGGTTCATTTAAATTTTCGAGAGGGCATTTTTGATATAATCTATGTGGAAGTTGATTAATAGAAAATGCCAGCGGGGGGGACCGCTGACATTAAAGGAGGGGGTTAATATGAAGGGTTGCTTTATTAAGCATCCTCATACTAACGTTGAATTGTAGAGGCATCATGGTATAATCGTGAATAAAATGTTAAGCAATTATATTTGTTTTTTTACATGTCAGGAGTATGTATGAAATTAGAGGGTCGTGTTTTCAAAGGGCATTTGCTATTAAAGATAGATACTGCAAGCCGTAATGACAGGGATAAATCAACATCTGCGCAACTTGAAGCTTGTCTTGTAGACCTTTGTCATCAAATGGAAATACCAATACCTTTGTGGCTTAAAAAAAACACAAAGGAATTTGCCAGGTTTCACCAAACTATTTTTTTTGATGGGCAGTTTACAGAAACAATAGATTTTGATAGATTCCAGATAAAATGGCTGGAAGATGATGAGTAGGAGTGAGTAAATGACAGATAATCCCAATAATTACGAAAAGAAAAATAAGGCTTCAGATTTTGAATTGAAGGATTCATATAGTTTGTCGGAACTGCTCGATCTGATGGCTTTTTTAAGAAGTGAGGATGGCTGTCCTTGGGATCGGGAACAAAACCATGACAGTATTAAAAAGAATATGCTTGAAGAAGCATATGAAGCAATTGACGCAATAGATAGCCAGCAGCCGGATAGAATATGTGATGAGCTAGGAGATGTATTGATGCAGGTTGTTTTCCATGCTCAGATGGCCTCTGAAAAAGGAACTTTTACTTTTTCAGATGTTGTTTCAGGAATTTGCAAAAAACTTATTTCAAGACATACACATATTTTTGGCGCTGATTTAGGAAATTCTCCAGAAGAGGTTTTAAATTTGTGGGAAGAAAACAAAAAGAAAGAGAAGGGACTTGGCAGTCATAGTCAGATAATAAATGATGTTCCTAAATCACTTCCTGCATTGCAGCGTAGTTATAAAGTTCAGCAAAAAGCAGCAAAAGCTGGTTTTGACTGGGATAATATTAATGGGCCGATTGAAAAGATACATGAAGAGCTTTCTGAAATTGAAGATGCCATAAAAATAACCAGACAACAAATTGAACATGATACTATTTCTGAACAAGAAGCAGGGAAAATTATTTCTGAAGAAGTAGGTGATTTGCTGTTTTCGATCGTAAATTATGCCAGACATTTGAATGTTCAACCAGAAATTGCCCTTGCTCAAAGCACCGAAAAATTTATTTCCCGTTTTATGGATGTCGAAAAAAAAGCCTTGAGAAAAGGGCTCAAGCTTGAAAAAATGTCTTTACAGGAATTGGATATGCTTTGGGAACAGGTTAAACAAGAGAAAGGTAATAGAAATGAGATTAGATAAATTTCTTAAAGTATCAAGAATTATTAAGCGCAGAACTATGGCTAATGAGGTCTGTTCTGCCGGTAGAGTTTTGCTTAATGACAAACCTGCTAAACCAGGATCTGAGGTGCGGCCGGGAGACATTATAGAAATTGCTTTTGGTAATGGTAATACAAAAATAAAAGTTACTCAAATAAAAGAAACTGTTAGAAAAGAAGAAGCAGCAGATTTATATGAAATGGTCGAATAATTTATATAAGCAGAAAATATGTTCTTACAAAGATGTAACATGTTGATTAAAAAGGTTATGAAATTGCTCTATCTCCGATTTAACCATTGCTGTTTTGTGATGAAAAGTTTAGAATTATAACTGGTAACATAAGAAACAGTCGGGCTTTATCTTTTATATATTAACGACTGGGGATGGATGTAGTATGTCTGATCAAAAGAAAATAAAAAAAACTTCCAGCTCGCCACAGAGAAAGTCTGTTTTTATCAGAATTATTATCGGACTGGTGGTTGTTCTGGCTGTTGCTTCCGGCATAGCATTCTATTTTGAGCAGGAAGAGCAGTTAAGGAGAATTGAAGAGAATAAATATGCTTTACAAAAGCAATTGGATCAGGCCTATATAATAAATGGCGAATTAAAAGCCTTGCGCGATATAGTTGATACTGATGAATATGTTGAAAAGATAGCCAGAGATCATCTTGGTATGATTAAACCCAATGAAATAGTTTTTGAAGACCAGCAATAGCTAGACTGCTTTTTGTTACTTAAAGGAAAAGCAGTTTTTTGTTACTTATATTTCGCGCCTTCCTTCAAGAGCTCTGGCAAGCGTTACTTCGTCGGCATACTCAAGATCTCCACCCATTGGAAGTCCGTGTGCGATCCTTGTTATTTTTATGCCTGTTTTTTTCAGTAAGCGAGCTATATATAGTGCTGTAGCTTCACCTTCGACGGTGGGATTAGTCGCTAGAATTAATTCATCAATCTCAGGCTCATTTTGCAATCGCTGAACAAGTTCACGTAAACGAATCTGCTCAGGACCAACATGCTGCATTGGAGATATAACTCCGTGCAATACGTGATATTTACCCTTGTATTCATGCATTCTCTCTAGTGCAGAAACATCTCTTGGGTTTTCCACAACACAAATTTGATTGCTGTTTCTTGATTTAGAACAACAAATCTCGCAAGGATCCTGATCTGTTAAATTGCAACAGACAGAGCACAATCTTGTACTCTGTCTGGCTTCTGTTATTGCTTTGGCCAATTCGCTGGCCTGGTTTTCAGGCTGAGCAAGAATATGAAAAGCCAGTCTCTGAGCGCTTTTCTGACCAATTCCTGGAAGCTTTCCCAGTTCTTTGATTAGTCTGGCAATGCTGGGAGAATATCTAGCCATAATAATTAGAATCCGAAGGGCAGATTTTTACCGCCTGCAACCTGACTCATTCTAGCTTCTGATTTTTCTTCCAAATTGCGATAGGCCTCGTTAACTGCTACAATTATCAGATCTTGAAGCATTTCTATATCCTCAGGATCTACTACTGCTTTATCAATGATAAGCTCTTTCACTTGTTTGTCACCAGAAACAACAACCTTTACAGCATTTCCGCCTGCTGTTGCCTCTGCTGACATTTCAGCTATTTCTTCCTGGGCTTTTTCCATATCTCTTTGCATTTTTTGCACTTGCTGCATCAATTGATTAGGGTTACCACCTGGGAATCCTCCGCCACCTCCGGGGAAACCGCCTCTGCGTCCTTTTGCCATAAGTTTATTCCTCCATTTTTATTGGTATACCAAACTGTTCTGCTGTTTCTCTTGCTTTTCTTATCCAGGGCTCTTCTGCATTTACACAGCCCTCATTAGATGCTTTTTCAGGATCTTCCTCAGATCTGATTTTTAATTTCATTTCTGTTCCGCTGATATCCCTAATTGCTTTTGATAAAATTTTCTGTGATTGGTCTTTGCTGAATTCTTTATAATGAGCAGTATCATTTTTGCCAAATATAACCTGAAACTCATTCTGACATAAGCGGACAGAAGCTGCCTTGCCAAATAAATACATTACCATTTGTCCTTGAAGCTGTACATGATCAAGGACTTTATTCCAAAATTCTTTGAGATCAAATTCGCTTTGTACAACCGGTGGTTCTTCCATAATTAAGTCAGGTATATCTTCCTGAGGAGGTTGCATATCCTGTTGAACAACCGGTGGTTCTTCCATAATTAAGTCAGGTATATCTTCCTGAGGAGATTGTACCTTCTCAGGAACAACTGGAATTGATTTTGGTTGAGTAGTAATTCCTGTTTTTTCTGTACTGCTCTGGTAGGATTCACATTTAGTCGAAACATTATCATTACTGATAAACTCCGACATAATTCTAATTAGCCCGACTTCTAGGAATGTGCGAGGATCACTGCTCCAACGTAGGTCAGACATAAGTTCAGACAAAGCCTGAATTAATTTGATGATTGTTTGATGGCTGATCTGTTTGGAGAGGGAAATCATGTCTTCTATGACAGAATCTGTTGTCTGTATAAGCTTTTGAGGTTCTCTGGAAATCTGACATATCAAAAGATTTCGGTAATATTGTGCTAAATCAGTAATAAATCTTGATAAATCCCGACCTGACATTACAAGTTCATTTATGCTTGTTATAACAATATCTACTTTTCCTTTTAAAATTGCTGTAGCTATTTCAGTCATGAAGCTATCTTGAGTTATGCCTGCCAGCAGCATTACATCGTCTCTTTCGATTCTGCCGGCGATGCTTGCTCTTGCTTGATCAAGAAGGCTGATGGCATCTCTCATTGCGCCGTCGGCAAATGTAGCGATGGCCTCTAAAGCCTGATCAGACAAATCTATATCATCTGCCTTAGCAATTTCTTTAAGTCTGACTGCTATACTATCCAAAGGTATTCGCCTGAATTCATAGCGCTGACACCTTGACAAAATAGTTGCAGGCAAACGATGAGGCTCAGTAGTGGCCAGAATAAATACGGCATGTGCCGGTGGTTCCTCCAAAGTTTTTAGCAAAGCGTTGAATGCACCCGTTGACAGCATATGCACCTCGTCAACGATATAGACTTTGTATTTTGCCAGTGAAGGCATGAATACAACTTCATCACAGATTCTTCTAATATTATCAACACTATTATTAGAAGCTGCGTCCATTTCTACGACATCCATAAGCGAGCCGTCCAGAATACCTCGGCAGACCTGACAGCTATTGCAAGGATTACCGTCTATTGGATCCAGACAATTAATTGCTCTGGAAAATATTTTTGCCAAAGTTGTCTTGCCGGTACCGCGCGTGCCGCTGAAAAGGTATGCGTGTCCGATTTTCCCTTTTATAACTGCCTGCCTTAAGGCATATACAGCCTGTTTTTGTTCGACAACTTCATCAAAAGTTTTAGGTCTCCACTCCCGATACAGGGCAAGATAAGACATATTGCACCTCTCAAAGACGCTTTGATTACAATACAAAGCCGCCATGCCTGACCTGCAACCGATGCAGGCTACCCTGCGGCACATACGGTTGACCGCTTACCGCTGCTTCCTTCCGGACCTGACGGGGTTCACGGGCCGCATCGCACAGGACCAGCGATCGGCTGCAGATCAGACACGGCGGTGACTGTTCGCCGAACTATTATAACATAGTTGATTGATGTATGCTACAGTTTGAATGTCTAATTAAAATAATCCAATGATTTCGCCATTAGAGACATCTATTTGCTCCGCTGCTGGTTTTTTGGGTAAACCTGGCATTGTCATTATATTACCTGTAATTGCAACAATAAAACCTGCACCTGCCGATAAACGCAGTTCTCTAACTGTTATGTCAAAGTTTTCTGGTCTCCCCAGAAGATTGGGCTGGTCAGAAAGACTATATTGTGTTTTGGCCATACATATCGGCAAAGAAGCATACCCTGACTTTTCAATTGCTGCAATATCTTTTTCGGCGGCCGTTGTGAAAACTGCTTTATCAGCTCCATATATTTCTTTTGCAATAGTATTTATTTTTTCTTTAATACTCAAATTAAGATCGTATAGAGGTTTGAATTCCGACGGCTCTTCTTCTAAAGTTGATAATACTGCTTGAGCCAGCTCGATACCTCCCTCACCACCTTTGGCAAAAACTTCTGACAAAGTGAGTTTAATTCCTCTTTGAGAACAGGCCTTTCTCACCAATTTGATTTCGCCATTTGTGTCGGAATCGAATCTGTTAAGGGCTACAACACAAGGCAAACCAAACTTTTGAATGTTCTCCATATGTTTTTCCAAATTTACAAGTCCTTTTTCTAAGGCCTGAAGATTCTCAGCAGCTAACTCGGATTTGGCTACACCACCATTATATTTCAGTGCTCTTATTGTAGCTACCAACACTACCAGATCAGGATTTAAATTGCCTGAACGGCACTTTATATCAAAAAATTTCTCTGCTCCCAAATCTGCCCCGAACCCTGCTTCTGTAACTACTATATCGGCTAATTTAAGTCCCAGACGGGTAGCCTGAATACTGTTGCAACCATGAGCAATATTAGCAAAAGGCCCCCCATGCATTAAAGCAGGTGTGTTTTCAAGAGTTTGAACGAGATTGGGCTTAATAGCATCTTTTAGCAAGGCTGTCATCGCTCCGGCTGCTTTTAAATCGGCTGCTGTAACAGGCTCGTCATTGAATGTATAGGCGACAATGATTTTTTCAATTCTTTTACGTAGATCTTCAAGATTATCCGCCAGACATAAAATCGCCATTATTTCGGAGGCAACAGTTATTTGAAAACTATCTTGTCTGGGGATGCCATTTAGCGGGCCTCCCATGCCTATCATGATATTTCTCAACGCACGATCGTTCATATCAAGGCTTCTTTTCCAAAGGATTTTGCGTGGATCTATCTGCAAAAGATTCCCTTGCTGCAAGTGATTGTCGAGCATAGCGGCAAGAAGATTGTTGGCAGCTGTAATGGCATGAAGATCTCCGGTAAAATGAAGATTGATATCCTCCATTGGCAAAACCTGAGAAAAACCGCCGCCAGCAGCGCCCCCTTTGATACCAAAAACAGGGCCTAGTGATGGTTCTCTTAATGCGATAATCGCTTTTTTTCCTATTTTTGATAATGCCTGTCCCAGCCCAACTGTAGTTGTTGTTTTGCCTTCTCCGGCCGGTGTAGGGTTAATTGCTGTAACAAGTACCAACTTGCCGTCTTTATTATTCTTCAACCTTGTTAGCACGTCATCGCTTATTTTTGCCTTATAATGACCATATGATTCAAGCTCAGAGTCACTTATTCCTAATTCTGCTGCAATCGAATTGATTGGCTTCATTTTTGCTTTTTTTGCAATTTCAATATCTGATAACATTTGGATCCTCCTATTGTTATGTAACTTTTTTATAGAGTATTAATTAACGGTAAAAGCTACAGTTTCTGACGCTATTTAAATTTGATACCATATTTTCAGAATTTTAACAATCATTTCTTCAAAAGTTACAATTAAACTACTTGGTAATATACAATATTTTGCGTATCATGATATGGCATACCACAACTTATAGTATATAAAGATTAAAACAATTTGACTTTAGTTTGTGAAAGTGTTAAAATCTCGACAGTGGGGGGCATGATTTTTTTGATATGAAGGAAATCAGCAACCGGAGGTGCAAGCAAAATGATAGTTAAATCAGATCTGGATACTTGTCGCAAGGATATGCAGACCAAAATAGGAAAACGTATCAGATTAAGGTCAAATGGCGGACGTAAGCGGACAATAGTTCAGGAGGGGATACTGGACAGTTGTTATTCAAATGTTTTTACTGTTCGTTGCTCAAAATTAAATAAATATCAGGAGCTCGTTTCATATAGTTATGTTGATATCCTGACCAGAGTTGTAGAAATTGCCATTGAGACAGAAAATGAATTTTGCAAATGTGAAGTAGCGAATTAATTATTTATATATAAATTGATTTTCTGCTATATGCAAAGTGGTTTTGCTAGTTTGGACAAAGAGATTTTTTGAATTTAGCCTGATTCGATGTTGAATCAGGCTTTTCATTTTAAAGGAAAATTCAAAAACAATGATATATAATACAAAGGGATAGAACATATTTCTAAAGTCTGGAGATGAACATGCAAGCATTAACAATTGAGGCATGTGCCAAGATTAACCTTTATCTTAAAATAACAGGGCGAAGGCCAGATGGATATCATCTGCTTGAGTCCTTGATGCAATCTGTCACTTTATCAGATATTGTAGACGTTTCAATAGATAAAAGTTCAAGCGGTATTTTTCTGGAAGCTGATCAGAAAAACATTCCACTTGATCAAAAAAACACCTGCTTTAGAGCTGCGGAAAAATGGCTTGAAGCCAGTGGTGAAAAAATGCTTGTTCGTATTAAGCTTCAAAAAAGAATTCCGTCCGAAGCTGGTTTGGGTGGTGCAAGTGCAGATGCTGCTGCTGTTCTTAAAGCTCTTAATCAAATGAGCGACAATCCTTTATCTGCAATTCAATTAAATAATATAGCTGCTGAAACGGGTGCTGATGTTCCGTTTTGTCTTAACGGAGGTCTGGCTTTTTGTGAAGGAATTGGAGAAAAAATAACCGCTCTGGAACCTTTAGAACAAAAACCTTTAATAATTATAAAACCTTCATTTGGGTTATCTACTCCAGCTGTTTTTTCATATATTGATGCTAATAAATCTTGTTTGAACGAAAGAAAAAATATCAGTGGCAATATGAAAACGATTGCTACTGCAAAGCAAAAAAAATGGTCTGATTTATCAAACTATGCCAGAAATGAAATGCAGTTTGCAGCAACTCAAATGAAGCCTGAATTAGAGTATTATATAAGATTGCTGGAGAGTGAAGATTCATTGCTTGCGTTGATGAGTGGATCAGGGACAAGCATTTTTGCCATATACCAAAGCGAGGAAGCAAGAGATAAAATGCACGAAAGACTTTGTTGCCAAATAAAGCCAGGTGACAATATTTATAAAGCTTTGACCAGCAATTATGGTCTTAATGTGATAGGGAGAAGAGCGAGATGTCTTTGAAAAAAAGCCGAAAATCAAAAATTCATGGTGATAATCATATTTATGATGGCAAGCAGAATTATAGAAAACATAAAAAGAAAAATGGCAAAAAAATTGCTGCGGCAATAACATGTGTACTTGTTATTTTTACTCTTGTTTTGGCTTTCAGCCCTGCAGCCAGAAGCTTTCTGATAAATGGTGCGAATTTTTCCCATGTTTTAGGTGGAGAAAAAACAGCGTCTGATCAAACTCAAAATATAAATGCCTCTGAAACTACTTTAGGGGATCATAAAGACCAGCAAAGTACGGTTAAGCAAGAAACAGAGCCGTCTGAAACTGTTTTAGAGGAAGCAGAAATTGAGATTGTTGCAGTTGGTGACGTGCTTTTACATATGCCGGTCATCGAAGGGGTAAAAAGAGTTGTAGATGGTGAAACAGAGTATAATTTTGATCCTGTATTCAAATATGTAAAAAATATTATAGATTCTGCTGATTATTCTATTCTTAATTTTGAGGGGACTCTTGGGGGTGAACCTTATTCTGGATATCCTATGTTTTCTGCCCCGGATGATATTGTTCCTTCATTGATTAGAACAGGATTTGATCTTGCAAGCACAGTTAACAACCATAGTATAGATAGAGGTCTTGCCGGTCTGATTAGAACGGCAGAGGTATTTCGGGAAAATGGGTTACCCAATATAGGTACCAAAGCAAATTCCTCTGACAAAAGTTATCGTGTAGAAAATGTTAATGGCATAACGATCGGGTTTTCTTCTTTTTCATTTGAAACAATCGGTACGGAAACCAATAGAGCTCTTAATGGGATAACAATGCCGGTGGAAGCAGAAGATCTGATAGATTCTTTTAATCCTTACAGGGCTGAGCTGTTTGAAGCTGATGTTCAAAATATCTTAGATAGAGTCGAGCTTATGAGAGAAGAGGGCGCAGAGTTTATTTGCCTGATAATGCATTGGGGAGATGAGTATGCTATACATAGCAATTCTTATCAGCAATTTATGGCACAGACTTTTGCGGATGCCGAAGTTGATCTCATTATAGGTCATCACCCCCATGTGGTTCAGGAAGTTGATTTTGTTAAATCAAGCAAATCTGATCATGAAATGCTGGTTTATTATTCGCTTGGTAATTTTATAAGCAATCAGTACTTTGATACAGGTAATGCATCAGGAAGAGGTCAGGATGGTCTTATGGCAAGGGTGATAATAAACAAATCTGGAAATGAAATAAAAATTACCAGAGCAGAATATATCCCGATTCATGTTGTAAGAGTTCAGGAAGAAGGCATTCCCTCACATAGAGTTGTTGCGGTTGTAGATGCACTGGAAGATCCAGCTTCGTTTGATACTACTTCCGATTTGATGCAGGCATCACTGGACAGAACCGAAGCTGTAATGGCCGCAAACGGACAAAGTGGGAGAATTGATTTACACCTCTCGGGAAGCTAGACTTAAAAATAAAAGTAGTCTAAAAAAATAAAAGTATGCCCGGGTTTAAATGTAAATCTAAATATGGCTTTCAAGTATGGTTTTCAAGGTTGACATTATGTATTGATGGCTTGTATAATGCTTAAGCTATTGTATAAACAAACTCGTGGAGGTGAACATACAAATGAAAATGACATTTCAGCCTAAAAAAAGGCACAGAGCCAAAGAACATGGCTTCAGAAAAAGAATGAAAACAGCTTCGGGTCGTGAAGTTCTGCGTAAGCGTAGACTTAAAGGGAGAAAGAGATTATCTGCCTGAGACCGCAACTTTGTGGTCTTTCTTCTTACTCGGCCATAAATCCGGCTTTAAGGCATGGTCCGGCAAAAAATTTAAAAGGATAGCTTATGAAGCAGGAGAGCAAACTAAGATATAATTATGAATTCTCCCGTGTATATAAAAAAGGTCGTCATGTATCGGGAAGGGTTTTGGTTTTGCATTATCTTAAAAGGCCAAACCGTGGCCTTCGTGTAGGGGTCACGGTTGCTCGTCGTTTAAAAGGAGCTGTCAGGCGTAACCGCTATAAGAGGTTAATCAGAGAAAGTCTAAGACTTATTAAGGCTGATTTAAAACCAGGTTATGATATAATCATAGTCGGTCGTATGGCTGAGGATCTGCCTGATTATTTTACGGTTAATCGTGAAATGATGCATCTGTTCAAACGTGCCGGTTTATGGCAAGATAGATGTGATGCACCATGATCAGGCAAAAAATTAAAGCTTTTATTGTAAGAATAATGATAGTGTCGATCAGGTTCTATCAGAAATATATATCCAGGCATCTGGGAAGTCAGTGTAAATATATGCCAACTTGTTCCCAGTATGCTATTGATGCGATCAATCGCTACGGTCCGGTTAAAGGCTCAGGATTAGCTATATGGCGAATACTGCGTTGTAATCCTTTTTCCAAAGGCGGTTATGATCCTGTCAAGTGAAAGGAGATCGTTTAATGGATCTTGCCATAGTTTCTTTAGGTTTGATGGACCCGCTTTATACTGCTTTTGGTTGGGTCATGCGTGTTTTGTACGATGTAATAGGCAATTACGGCTTAGTAATAGTTGTTTTCACAATAATATTAAGAGGTTTGATGATTCCCTTGGGAATTAATCAGCAAAAAAACACTTTAAAGCAGCAGGCTCTTGCAGGGGAAATTGCTGAAATAAAGCGTCTTTATCCCGATGATAAGGCTAAACAGAGTGAACTTCAGATGGAACTTTACAAACATCATGGAGCTTCTCCTATGGCTGGTTGCCTGCCCTCGATTTTGCAGCTGATTATTATCTGGCCTATTTTTAGAATAATCCAGGCACCTCTTAGGCATATAATGCATGTATCTACGGAAAATCTGGAGAAAATAGGTCAATACCTTCATCAGACCTTAGATTCTGCAGGAAACCCCCTTATATCGCAAAGTGCTGCTGATGCTGCGGCAACAATGAACATCCCAATTCTCAACGCACTTGATTCAAGTGCTTCGTCTTTAGCCCATATAGTAAATGAAGGCTGGCTTAATCTTAATCAGTTGATAAACGTCGATTTTTTAGGTATGAATCTGGGATTAACACCTACATATCGCCCTGCTTTGCTATTTGGAGATAACAGATGGACGTATCTGCCTCTGCTTCTGATACCTGTTCTCGTTTTAGGTACAACATTGATTCAAATGAGAGTTTCAAGGATGACCATGCTTAATCGCAAGCAGAAAGCTATCGATAAAGAACGTGACAAAAAGAATCCTGCAAGAGCAGGGCAGTCTCCTCAGGATAGCACAGAGTCAATGATGAAAAGCATGAACATAATAATGCCTATATTTATGCTTTGGACTACTTTTACTTTCCCCGCAGCAATGGGTCTTTACTGGATAGTTGGCAATATGATGATGATACTTCAGTCTGTTATCATCTATTTCCTGTTTACAAAAAAATTGGAGAAACAAAATAAAGATCAGAGTGATGAGAACTTGGCTCCAAAGAAAAATATTGAAGTTGAAGTTTCACACTGATCTGTAGAGATAAAACCGGATTATTGGATATCAGGAGGTATACGATGTCTGAATCAATAGAAAAAACAGCTAAGACTGTTCAACAGGCAATTAATGATGCACTTGAAAGTCTGGGTGTAAGTGAAGATGAAGTGGTTATAGAGGTTTTGGATGAAGGTGAAAGTGGAGGCTTGCTAGGAATAGGCCGCCGTCCGGCCAGAGTCCGTGTTTCGCTTGCTGATCAGGAAGAATTGACTTTTCCTGAAGATGATTTTGAACAAGAGGAACAGGGTGAACCTCTTGATTCAGAGAGTTTAAGCAATGATGACGAAGAACCTGTTTATTATGGTGATGATGAATTTACAGATGAGCCTGAATCTTTAGCTGAATCGGAAACAATGGATTATATTGCAGACATTCTGAAGGGCATAGGTATTCATGGGCGTATAAGTTCTTATTATCAGGATGACAATCTTCATATAGATGTAAGCGGAAAAGATTGTGGTGCTGCTATAGGAAGACATGGTGAGACACTTGATGCTATACAGTATTTATCTTCTTTAGTTGCCAATAAACATTCAGAAGATCACTTGAGGGTAGTTGTTGATATTGGTGGATACCGCAAAAGAAGAGAACAGACTTTAATTGGTATAGCTGAAAGAACTGCCAGCAAGGTAAGTCGCAGCGGCCGTCAATATAAACTTGATCCTATGAAGCCATCTGAGCGTAGAATAATTCATTCTGCTTTGCAGTCTTTTCCTGGCATAACAACTTTTAGTGAAGGCGTTGATCCTGACAGATATGTTGTAATTGCTCCTGATCAGCAGGATTGATCATATATTATTCAGTATGGCCCTGCCAGTTCAAAATATAATCATCAGCGGCCATAGGGCGGAGACCCTGTGGCTGTTTTTGTTGAAAAACGGAGAGAGGAAATATGATAAATCAATTTACAGATGATGTGGCCGATAAGCTCTCTGAAACTATTGCCGCTATAGCAACGCCTCCAGGTCAGAGTGGAATAGCTGTAATAAGAATTTCGGGACCGGCTTCTGATTATATCGGCGATACAATGTTTGAACCTGCAGGGAAAAATCCGAAAAAATATAGTCAGATGTCAGGCTATACCTGTGCTGCAGGTTATTGGCTTTCTTATCAAAAGCCTGAGGATGGTTTTTCTAAAAGCAGAAAAATTGATCAGGTTGTTGTGACAAAATTTTCAGCTCCACGTTCTTATACAGGTGAAGATATTTTAGAAATATCATGTCATGGCGGAACGGCTATTAAAGAAGAAATACTTTCGAATATTTTGTCTTCAGGTGTTAAAGCAGCTGGTCCAGGTGAATTTACTAAAAGAGCTTTTCTTAATGGAAAGCTTGATTTGGCACAGGCAGAAGCTGTAATGGATATTATTTCTTCAGAAGCAAGATTACAAGCAAAAGCTGCTCTTAATCAGTTAC
Source organism: Ercella succinigenes (assembly GCF_900002895.1). Taxonomy (NCBI): domain Bacteria; kingdom Bacillati; phylum Bacillota; class Clostridia; order Eubacteriales; family Oscillospiraceae; genus Ercella; species Ercella succinigenes. The sequence goes on from NZ_CDHP01000039.1 coordinate 30,186, forward strand.
AAGGGCAGGTTTCAGAGCAAATAAAAAAATCAAAAGATAGAATTTATGAGTTGTTGGCCAGGACGGAGTTGATACTGGAATTTCCAGAGCATGAAGAGACCCCGGAAAATATAAATGATCTTAAAAAGCAGATTGTTTTGGTAAAGCAAACAATACAGCATCTTACAGATTCCTATAGTCAAGGAAGACTTTTGAGTGAAGGCATGACTGTTGTTATAGCAGGAAAACCAAATGCAGGTAAATCCTCTATGATGAATCAACTTGCCGGATTCGAGCGAACTATAGTAACAGATATACCAGGTACAACACGTGATACAATTAGAGAAACGATTGATCTGGATGGATTGCCTGTGCATTTGATTGATACCGCAGGTATAAGAGAATCAGCGGATCCTGTTGAAAAGCTTGGAATTAACAGAGCAAAACAAGCAATGGAAAAAGCTGATCTGCTAATTTGGCTTGTTTCTCCTCCTATATCAAGCTTGGCAAATGAAATTACAGATATAAGTAATGCATTGAAAAATGATGTACCGTTGATGATTGTTTGTGGTAAAGAAGATTTAAACGAAAACCAGGAAATAAAGGCCAGATTGGTTTCGGAATTTCCCAGTCAGCAAATTATTTCTTTTTCTGCCATTACAGGAGAAGGATTGAAGGAAATTCGTGCTTTAATACATAAAATTTATAATGATCATGGACAATCTTCGAATGAATCTGTTTTGATAACCAATATACGCCATAAAGAAGCGGCAGCAAACGCCGTAAAAATGTTAAGTGAGGCAGAAACTGCTTTAAATAATAACTTGACGCTTGATTTAATTGCAATGCTTTTAAGATCATCGGCAGAAGCATTGTCCGAAATTACTGGTGATTGTGTATCTGAAGAAATAGTCCAAGCTATTTTTTCCCGGTTTTGTGTTGGAAAATAGTCTTATGGAATCAGCGTTGAGGGCATGGAGAGATATATGTTAACGATAAAGAAGGCGCTTGAGAAAAAAGGAGCATGGCTTCAACCGGAATGCGAGATAGTAGTTATTGGGGCAGGTCATGCCGGTTGTGAAGCGGCACTGGCCTCTGCCAGATTAGGCAAAAAAACAGTTCTTTATACAATGAATCTGGATAGTCTTGCTAATATGCCATGTAATCCTAATATAGGAGGAACAGCCAAGGGTCAGTTAGTAAGAGAAATAGATGCTCTGGGTGGAGAAATGGGACGGGTTGCTGATCAGACGATGCTTCAATTCAGGATGCTGAATGCGTCAAGAGGTCCGGCAGTTTTATCACCAAGGGCACAAATAGATCGCAGAGCATATTCTGATTTCATGAAAAGTGTTATTGAAAAACAGCCTAATCTCGAGCTTTTTCAAGGTGAAATTGTTGAAATTCTGACAAATTACAATGAAAATAACAAGAAAAAATATATTGAAGGTGTTATGACTAAAAGTTATGCCATAAGACCTTGCAAAGCTGTTATATTAGCGACAGGAACTTATTTGAATAGTAAGATAATAATGGGTGAATGCCAGTATGAAGGCGGGCCGGATGGTCTATTTGCTGCTACTGGGTTAACGGACAATCTTCGCCGGTTGAATTTACCGATAGTGAGGTTTAAAACAGGTACTCCCGTGAGAGTAAACAGCAGATCAATATCTTTTTCGGATTTGGAATTACAGCCAGGAGATCAAAGTATCACTTCATTTTCTTTTGAAAATGAGAATAAAAGTGTATTAGATGCAGCTGATCAGATTCCCTGTTGGTTAACCTGGACAAGTGAAAATACTAAACAAATAGTAAATGAAAACATAGCAAGATCGCCTTTGTTTAGCGGAGTCATTGAAGGTGTGGGTCCAAGGTATTGTCCGTCGATTGAAGATAAATTTGTTAAATTTCCTGATAAGCAGAGACATCAAATTTTTATTGAACCCACTGGTAGGAATTCTTGCGAAATGTATATTCAGGGTTTTTCCAGCAGTATGCCGGAAGAAGTTCAGCAGCAGATGGTAAAATCTGTACCCGGACTTGAGAAAGCTCAAATAATGAGAAGTGCGTATGCGATAGAATATGATTGTATAGATCCGACATGTTTACATCTCTCTCTTGAGACACATGAAGTAGATAATCTTTTTTGTGCAGGACAAATAAATGGTTCGTCCGGTTATGAAGAGGCTGCAGCACAAGGGATAATTGCAGGAATAAATGCTGCTCATAAGCTTTCGGATAAACAACCAGTTCTGATTGATCGATCGCAGGCATACATCGGTGTCCTGATAGATGATCTTGTAACTAAAGGAACTTCGGAGCCCTACAGGATGATGACATCCAGAGCAGAATACAGGCTGCTTCTTCGTCAGGATAATGCAGATTCAAGATTGACTCCTCTTGGATATAAATTGGGATTGATCAGTGAGATAAGATGGAAGCAATATTTAGAAAAGCAAAAACAAATTGCTTCAGAAATTGCCCGCTTAAAAAGCGAAAGAGTCAGACCTTGCTTAGAGATAGAAGCTGTTTTGAAAAAATATAATAGCACCATGATAAAAAGTGGAACTTTGCTGGCTGACTTGCTTAAACGGCCGGAATTAAATTATAAAGCGTTGGAAACTATTGATCAACAAAGACCTGACTTGCCGGAAGCAGTTTGTTTTGCTGTAGAGGTAGAAGTAAAATATGAAGGATATATTAGTCTTGAGGCAAGTAGAATTGAAAAATTCAAGAAAATGGAAAGTAAAATGCTGCCAGAAAATCTCGACTATTTTCAAATTAAGGGATTGAGAATTGAAGCACAGCAAAAGCTCAATAAAATTAAACCTGTTTCAATAGGACAGGCAGGCAGAATTTCAGGGGTATCGCCTGCTGATATATCTGTACTTCTGGTGTATCTGGAAAATTACAAAAAATAATCAATGAGATAAATCAAGGAGAGACAAATGTCTGACCAAAAAAAATCAGATTTAGCTAAATTTGACAAAGAATCATATAGAGAATCCCTAAGGCAGGCACAAGAAAAAGCCGGCATTATTCTTAGTGCGGATCAGGAAGAAAAATCATTGCGGTATGTGGAATTACTGATTGAATGGAATACAAAAATAAATCTTACAGCACTTACCGCTCCAGACGATGTTGCAATCCGGCATTTTCTTGATTGCTGGACTCTTTTGCCTTTTATAGACAATTTTGTTAAAAGTTCCGGGAAAAAGAATATTTCGCTTATAGATGTGGGAACAGGGGCCGGATTTCCAGGTCTGCCGATAAAAATTTTAAGACCTGATATTGAAATCACTTTATTAGACTCGCTAAACAAAAGAATAAAATTTCTAAATGACGTTATTGGAGAGCTAGCTCTTAAAAACATTTCTTGTAAACATGGACGAGCAGAAGACGCTGCTAAAAGTAAAGTGTTACGTGAAAAATACGATCTAGTGACTGCAAGAGCAGTTGCACCATTACCGGTATTATGCGAATACTGTTTGCCCTTTGTTAAACCGGGAGGCTATTTTATAGCAATGAAGGGAGATTTAGATGAAAGCAAAGAGCTTAGTCTGAAAGCCATAGGAATTTTGGGTGGAACACTTGAGAAGCAAGATAGATTTACTTTGTCGGGAACCGATATGAAAAGAACACTGTTATATATTAAAAAAACTAATAAAACACCCATGCAGTATCCAAGAAAACCTGGACGTCCTCAGGAAGAACCTTTGTTTTGAACAAGCCTTTTGCAGGGATTTATGCTATAATAGAAGAGATGATCTGAACGGTAATGACAGGAGGAAATACTTGAATGGCTGATGAGCTTGACAAGAATCAGGACCTTAAAAATTTAGATAAAAAGGAACTGCAGAAAATAAAAGAAGCTGCTGTTGATGCAGCTTTCCAAAATCCAGCAAATACTATTATTCCAGTTGATTTAGAAGATGAAATGAAAAAATCATTCATTGATTATGCAATGAGTGTTATTTCTGATAGAGCGCTGCCTGATGTCCGGGATGGACTTAAACCAGTGCACCGTAGAATTCTATATTCAATGTATACACAGGGGTTTACCCCGGATAAGCCTTATCGTAAATGTGCTACTACTGTTGGTGATGTTCTTGGACGTTTCCATCCACATGGAGATGCTGCTGTTTACGACTCAATGGTAAGAATGGCTCAAGACTTTTCAATGCGCCACATGCTTGTCGACGGTCACGGCAATTTCGGTTCTCGTGATGGTGACTCTCCGGCTGCATACCGTTATACGGAAGCTCGACTTTCCAAAATATCTATGGAAATGATGAGCGATATAAATAAGGATACTGTAGATTATCGGCCAAACTTTGATGAACACGTTATGGAACCTGTTGTTCTGCCTGCCAGATTTCCAAGTCTGCTTGTAAACGGATCAATAGGAATAGCTGTTGGTATGGCAACCAGCATACCGCCCCATAATCTTGCAGAAGTAATAGATGGAGTCATGATGCTCATTGATCAACCTGATGCAACGGTTGATGATTTGATGACCGTAATAAAAGGTCCTGACTTTCCTACAGGTGCTACTATTTTAGGTACTTCGGGAATAAAGTCTGCATATAGAACAGGTCGGGGCAGGATAGTTGTCCGAGCCAGAACAGAAATAGAAGATATGAAAAACAACAGGCAGCGCATAGTTGTTAATGATTTGCCCTATATGGTAAATAAAGCGCGTCTGATTGAACGAATGGCTGATCTCGTTAAAGACAAAAAAATTGAAGGAATCTCTGATTTAAGAGACGAGTCAGATAGAAATGATGCTGTTCGTATAGTAATTGAACTGAAGAGGGATGCTAATGCAAATGTTGTATTAAATCAGTTATATAAACATACTCAACTGCAAGACTCTTTTAATGCTAATATGCTTGCTCTCGTTCAGGATAATGAGGGTAAGTATGAGCCGCGTGTGATCAATTTAACGGATGCTCTTAAACACTATATTGATCATCAGAAAGACGTAGTAAGTCGCCGTACAAAATTTGAACTTGAAAAGGCGGAAGCTCGTCGGCACATAGTAGAAGGTCTACGCAAAGCTATAGATCATATAGATGAAGTAATTAGTATAATTCGTTCTTCGCGAAATGAAGATGAAGCAAAAAAACGATTAATTGAGCGTTTTGATTTCAGTGATAAACAGGCACAACATATAGTTGATATGAGACTTGGACGATTAACAGGTCTTGAACAGGAAAAACTTCAAAATGAGTTTAATGATTTATGCGAAAAAATAGATTGGTTTATTAGAGTCTTATCTGAAGAACCTCTTTTGCTGGGAATTATTAAAGAAGAGCTGGCTCAGGTAAAAAATAAATATGGTGATGAGAGAAGAAGTTCAATTGAAATAGGTGGCGACGATGATATAGATGATGAATCACTGATTCAAGAAGCATCAATAATGGTCACACTTACACATTTTGGTTATGTTAAAAGAATGTCTATGGATAATTGCAGTACACAACACCGAGGCGGTCGAGGTGTGACTGGTATGCAGACAAGAGAGGAAGATTTTGTTGAACGAATGATATCTACCTCTACACATGCAACACTGCTGTTTTTTACCAGTTTCGGAAAAGTTTTCCGTCTGAAAGGTTATCAGATACCAGAGGCTGGCAGGCAGGCAAAAGGAACGGCCATTGTAAACCTGCTCCATCTTGATGCAGGGGAAAAAATAAGAGCAATTATTCCTATTCAGTCATTTGATCAAGGCGGATGCCTTATGATGGCAACTCTTCGTGGTGTTGTTAAAAAGACTGAGTTGATTGATTACAGTAACATTAACCGTAATGGTCTTATTGCTATAAGCTTGCGCGAAGATGATGAATTGATTGGTGTTCAGCTTACAAATGAGCAAGATGATATTGTTCTGGTAACTAAAAATGGCTTGTCAATAAGATTTAAGGATTCTGATGTAAGAGCAACAGGCCGTAACACACAAGGTGTTCGTGGAATAATGCTTGTTGACGAAGATCAGGTTATAGGTATGGCGCCAACTTCCCCAGATAGAAATTTGTTGGTAGTATCGGAAAAAGGTTTTGGTAAAAGAACTGAACTAGATGAATACAGAGTTCAATCACGTGGTGGTAAAGGCCTGATTACTTATAAACCTTCGGAAAAAACAGGTAAACTTGTTGGCATTGCTTTAGTCAGTGATGAGAATGATATTGTTCTGATTAATGATCTAGGCGTAATGATCAGAATGTCTGCTTTTGAAATTCCGATCTTATCAAGGGTTACTCAAGGAGTTACTCTGATGAGAGTTCGTGATGGTAAAGTTGTAGATCTTGCTTGCATTGACAGAGAAGCTTGCGAAGAAGAATCAGAAGAAGACACATCTAATCCTGTAGGTATAGATCAATCCAGTGAAGATAATGTAAATTCGGAACAGACTGTTACGCAGGAGCAGGAATAAAATAAAATTTCCATAAAAAAGGGGCTGTCTGCAGACAGCCCTTTTTGTTTTAAGGTAATTACTAATCTTCATTTATAAAATTTTCAAATATCTATGACCTGCTCGAGAACTTTCTTCACCTGTTCAGCTGAATGGCGCAAAAAACGTAATTCCTGTTCGTCCAGTTCAAGTTCAAGAATTCTTTCCACTCCATCAGCACCGACAATTGAGGGTACGTTTACAACAACGTCACTAATTCCGTATTCTCCACTTAGAACAGTTCCGACTGTACGAATTGTGCTTGTTCCTTTTAGTATTGATTCAACAATTGTATTGACAGCTATGGCTATTGCATAATATGTTGCGCCTTTGCGCTTGATAATCTCTGCACCAGCTTTTTTTGTTGCCTCAATAATTTGAATACGGTCAGCATCGTCAAATTCTATACCAGAGGTTTTGCAGTAATCATCAATAGATAAACCTGCAATGTTGGTAGCACTCCAGGCTGGTAATTGAGAATCACCATGTTCTCCGATAATATACCCGTGGACATTTTTCACGTCTATATCTAATCTTTCGCTCAATAAATATCTGAAACGGGCACTGTCAAGAACTGTACCTGAACCTATAACCCTGCCTTTGGGAAGTCCTGACCACTTTGAAACCATGTATGTCATGACGTCAACAGGATTAGAAACAACTAAGATTACACCACCATTGTAATACTTCATGATGTTTTCTGTAATTTCTTTGCCTAAAGCAACGTTTTTACGTGCGAGATCCAGTCGTGTTTCTCCTGGCTTTCTGGGCATACCTGCCGTCATTACTATTACATCACAATCTGCGCAATCACTATAGTCACCAGGTCTTACAGACATTTGTCCAAGAAAAGGTAAACCATGATTAATATCCATTGTTTCACCTTCTGCTTTATCCTGGTTGATATCGATCAGGATAAGCTCGCTGCAAAGTTGCTTTATAGACATTGCAAAAGCAATGGAAGCACCAACAGAGCCCGATCCTACAACTGCAACTTTAGAGCCGCAAATTCTATTTCTGGAATTCATAAATTTTCCCCCCATTATAATTTAGATGAATGATCAACGTTATTTTAGCGGTTAATTGGCTACTATACAAGAAAATTCAAAGCATTTTCTGTCTTTCTGGAAAATAAACAAATCCTACAAGCGTTATGGCTTGTTAAATAAACAGAATAGTCATAATATATATATATGCCTATATGAAAGCATATACTAATATGTATATTAATTTGTTTAGCAGGAGGAATAATATGCTTAATTTTGAATTTTGGAGTCCGACATGTTTTGTCTTTGGAAAAGATACTGAAATGGAAACAGGCAAATATGTCAAACGTTTTAAGGGGTCAAAGGTTTTACTTCATTTTGGCGGTGGATCAGTTGTCAAAAGTGGTCTTTTGGATAGAGTAAAGAAATCTCTTGATGATGAAAAAATATCATGGGTAGAGCTTGGAGGTGTTAAACCTAATCCAAGAAGCGGTCTTGTTTATGAAGCAATAGAATTATGTAGAAAAGAAAAAGTCGATTTTATTTTAGCTGTTGGAGGAGGTAGTGCCATTGACTCTGCAAAAGCTGTGGCCATGGGAGTTAATTATGATGGCGACTTTTGGGATTTTTATGCTCAAAAAGCAGATCCGCAAAATACATTGCCGGTAGCAACTGTTCTTACAATACCAGCTGCTGGAAGTGAAGGTTCGGAATCAAGTGTCATAACTCAGGAAGAAGGCATGCTTAAGCGTGGTCGAAGCGATCAATCTATCAGACCGGTATTTTCTATAATGAATCCTGAACTGACATTCACTTTGCCACCTTATCAAACTGCTTGTGGCTGTGCAGATATGATGGCACATATTTTTGAACGTTATCTAAGCAATACACCAGATGTTGAATTTACCGATCGTTTATGTGAATCTGTATTACAGACTCTTATCCGTGATATTCCTATAGTTATGGCTGACCCCAATAACTATGGAGCAAGAGCAAATATTATGTGGGCAGGGACAGTGGCTCATAATAATGCCTGTGGTGTAGGTCGAGAACAGGATTGGTCAAGTCATGATATTGAACATGAATTATCTGCCTTGTATGATGTTGCCCATGGTGCAGGCTTGGCAGTAGTTTTCCCGGCATTTATGAAATATACATTAAAACATGATGTTATGAGATATGCGCAATTGGCAGTAAGAGTCTGGAATTGTGAAATGGATTATCAAAATCCGGAGAAAACAGCTCTTGAAGGTATTGAAAAGCTTGAGCGCTTCTGGTCATCAATAGGATTGCCTATTAGATTTGACGAGCTAGGGGCGAAAGAAGAGGATATATCAAAGATGGCTGCTAAAGTGGGTCTCAAAGAAGGACAGCGTCTTGGTTCATTCCAACCTTTGACGACAGAAGATATAGAAAACATCTATAGACTTTGTCTGTAATTGATATCTAGCTTACTTATTAAATAAAATTAGCAGGTCTTATACTTTATATTATTTAAAGTATAAGGTCTGTTTTTTGTTTATTACAGCGTAAAAGGGTCTCTTACGGCTTAGAAAGCGAAGAATGAGAGAACTGAAAAAACACTGAAAATAGGTGTTGACAAAAGGAAAGTACGATGTTAATATAGTCGAGCACCTCACGAGAGCGTGAGGGGAGGAACCTTGAAAATTGAACAGTGTAAAAGACAAAAGACGAGCCAAAAATCAATTCTAACAAAGAGTTGAGCAAGTAAACAAAGAGCCAAAAGGTTCTCGGATAATAATTTATTTGAGAGTTTGATCCTGGCTCAGGATGAACGCTGGCGGCGTGCCTAACACATGCAAGTCGAGCGGGGTTTAATAAGGAAGTCTTAGGACGGAAAGATTAAACCTAGCGGCGGACGGGTGAGTAACACGTGAGCAACCTGCCTTTAGCTGGGGAATAACACTGGGAAACCAGTGCTAATACCGCATAACATCTACTCTAGGCATCTGGAGTAGATCAAAGGAGAAATCCGGCAAAAGATGGGCTCGCGTCCGATTAGATAGTTGGTAGGGTAAAGGCCTACCAAGTCAACGATCGGTAGCCGGACTGAGAGGTTGAACGGCCACATTGGGACTGAGACACGGCCCAGACTCCTACGGGAGGCAGCAGTGGGGAATATTGGGCAATGGGGGAAACCCTGACCCAGCAACGCCGCGTGAAGGAAGAAGGTCTTCGGATTGTAAACTTCTTTGATCAGGGACGAAGAAATGACTGTACCTGAAGAACAAGTCACGGCTAACTACGTGCCAGCAGCCGCGGTAATACGTAGGTGGCAAGCGTTATCCGGATTTACTGGGTGTAAAGGGCGTGTAGGCGGGTCTGTAAGTCAGATGTGAAATCTCCGGGCTTAACTCGGAAGGGTCATCTGAAACTACGGATCTTGAGTACTGGAGAGGATAGTGGAATTCCTAGTGTAGCGGTAAAATGCGTAGATATTAGGAGGAACACCAGTGGCGAAGGCGGCTATCTGGACAGTAACTGACGCTGAGGCGCGAAAGCGTGGGGAGCAAACAGGATTAGATACCCTGGTAGTCCACGCCGTAAACGATGAATACTAGGTGTAGGGGGTATCGACTCCCTCTGTGCCGCAGCTAACGCAATAAGTATTCCACCTGGGGAGTACGACCGCAAGGTTGAAACTCAAAGGAATTGACGGGGGCCCGCACAAGCAGTGGAGTATGTGGTTTAATTCGACGCAACGCGAAGAACCTTACCAGGGCTTGACATCCTCTGAACGCTATAGAGATATAGATTTCCCTTCGGGGACAGAGAGACAGGTGGTGCATGGTTGTCGTCAGCTCGTGTCGTGAGATGTTGGGTTAAGTCCCGCAACGAGCGCAACCCCTATTGTCAGTTGCCATCAGGTTAAGCTGGGCACTCTGGCGAGACTGCCGTTGACAAAACGGAGGAAGGTGGGGACGACGTCAAATCATCATGCCCCTTATGTCCTGGGCTACACACGTACTACAATGGCAACAACAGAGGGCAGCCAGGTCGCGAGGCCGAGCGAATCCCAAAATGTTGTCCCAGTTCAGATTGCAGGCTGCAACTCGCCTGCATGAAGTCGGAATTGCTAGTAATGGCAGGTCAGCATACTGCCGTGAATACGTTCCCGGGCCTTGTACACACCGCCCGTCACACCATGAGAGTTTGTAACACCCGAAGTCAGTAGTTTAACCGTAAGGAG